>JBJEOD010000325.1:0-6744 GCA_051880535.1 Acutalibacteraceae bacterium
CCCGTAAGGCTTGGGAGGCAAAATCTCACAGAACCCCAACATTTAGAATAGAACCATTTTTTAACATATTAAAATAAATTAATTCCGAATTATTAATTATTCGCACTCGCAAATAGTCTTGCGCGTGGCTAAAATTGAGCTTGGGGTTACCGAAAATTAGTCCAGACCCCATTCTGTAAGCTTGGGTATAAGCCGGCGCTTTTTATAGTCATTTCGATAGTCTTCAGCACCGCGGGCTTATGCTGTCGCCGTGATACCCCTTTTACAATGCTTTGTAAATTTTTTCAATTTCATCCGCTTTAGCTAATTCCTTTGAAAACGCCGTTGCCGCAGAGCTTGCAATTGAAAGCTTTAAAGCCTCGTCATAGCTTTCGCTTTTGACATATCCCGCTATAAAGCCCGCCACCATTGAGTCGCCGCAGCCGACAGAGTTTACAAGCTTTCCCTTAACCGCGGCGGCGTTATGAACCCTGCCGTCGCCGTCCGCAAGCACCGCACCGTCGCCTCCTCTCGATACAAGGACGTTCACCGCTCCCATCTCGCGGAGCTTCTTGGCGTAAAAGATTATTTTTTCGGCGCTGTTCATTTCCGTGCTGAAGATTTCGCCTAATTCATGGTGATTCGGCTTGATAAGGAAGGGCTCATATTTGAGGACGTTTAAAAGCTGATTTCCCGTTGTGTCCACCACCGCTTTAATTCCCCTGCCGTGAAGCAATTCAAGAATTTTGCTGTATAAATCGTCGGGCAGGGAGTTAGGAACGCTACCCGCAAGCACAAGGTAATCGCCGCGTTCAAGCCTTTCAAGCTTTGCAAAAAGCTCGTCTATTTTAGCAGAGGGGATTTTAGGGCCGCTTGCGTTAATATCAAGCTCCTCGCCGCATTTAAGCTTTACATTTATTCGGGTAAAGCCGCTGTCGAGCTCTAAAAAATCGTTATTTATTCCGTCGCTGTCCATTAATTCCCTGAGCTTTTCACCCGTAAAGCCCGCGGCGAAGCCGAGAGCGACGTTGGGAATCCCCAGCCGTGAGAGAATCGCCGATACGTTTATACCCTTGCCGCCGTAGTAAAGCTCCTCGCTTTCGGCGCGGTTAATGTCGTCGGGCGAAAGCCTTTTAAGCTTCATCACATAATCAAGAGCGGGATTAAATGTGACGGTGTATACCATTTTTATTTTCCCCTTATATATATATATTTGTAAAAGAATAAACAAAGCAGAGGCTTTATCGGTTTTCCACAGTTTCGTCGGCGTATTTGCAGGCGTTTGCGGCGGCGACCGCGCCGTCCGCCGCGGCGGTCACCAGCTGGCGAAGCTCCTTTGTGCGGCAGTCGCCCGCGGCAAAGATTCCCGAACATGATGTGCGGCAGTCCTCGCCCGCCTTTATATAGCCGTACCCGTCAAGCTCGACAATGGCTTTGTATGCTTCGTTTTGCGGCAGCTGTCCTATTGCGACGAACAGCCCCGAAACGGGGATTTCCTTTTCTTCCCCCGTAAGGGTGTTTTCTACCGTGACGGAGCTAACCGCGTTTTCTCCGTTTATCGCCGTAAGCACGCAGTTAAGCTCATAATTAACATTGCTTTTCTCTTTAAGGCGCAAAACTGCGCTTTTGTCGGCGCGGAACTCGTCTCTTCGGTGGATTACCGTCACGCTCTCGCAGATGTCCGCAAGGAAGGCCGCGTCGCCTAAAGCGGTGTTGCCGCCGCCTAAAACCGCCACCCTTTTATTCTTATAAAACGCGCCGTCGCAGACCGCGCAGTAGGATACGCCGCGGC
This sequence comes from Acutalibacteraceae bacterium, assembly GCA_051880535.1. Classification (GTDB taxonomy): domain Bacteria; phylum Bacillota; class Clostridia; order Oscillospirales; family Acutalibacteraceae; genus UBA737. Next base: position 1,772 of record JBJEOD010000325.1, read on the forward strand.
CTATAAATTTATCTTCCTCGTCAAGCCCCGTTTTTCTTTGCCTGAGACCTCCCGCTATTATAACCGCCCTGCCCGTGTACTCGCCGTATTCGGCGGAAACGGTTTTATAACGTCCGTTTTCTTTAATACCCGTTGCGGTGTCAAAGACGGTTTCGGTGCCTAAAGCCGACGCCTGTTCGTGCAGTCTCTCGGAAAGCTCCGCGCCGCTTATGTTCATAAAGCCGGGGAAATTTTCAACCTCGCTTGTAAGGGTAATCTGCCCGCCGAAGCTGTTGTTTTCAAGCAAAAGCACGGTTTTTCCCGCCCTGCGGGTGTAAACTGCCGCCGTAAGCCCCGCACAGCCGCCGCCTATTATAATAATGTCGTAAATATTTTCATTCACAATTCTTCACCTTTAATATTATTTTTATTTAAAGCGGTGCGAATTATTCAGTATCCCCGTTTCTTTAAGGACGCCGCAAGGGACACGTAAAACTCCCGCACGTCGAAGCCGCGCAAATTTTCACGGTTTAAATCTATCATATCGCCGTGGGATATGCCGCGCCTACCGTGCGGCTCTAACAGGGTAAAGGCGGTCCCCCAAATTGCCGAGTCTACCGATACAAGCCCGTCGTTTTTGCCGTCAAAGTGCTTGACAACCGGGTAGCTTACGTTAAGCGGAAATTTGCCGTTTTGCGCCCTTTTGCAGTAGGACATCACGCTTTCGTAAAGCACGTCGGGGGAATCGGGGGTTGCCTTGTTAAACTCCTCGCAGGCGGACGCGGTAAGGTCGGACACCGCGCCGATAAAATCGGGTGAGGCATCCCCAAGCTTTAAAAGCGCCGAGTTATAAGCGGAGGCGAGGGAGTTTTTAAGCTTTTCGGGAGCCTTTTTCAAAAGATATTCGGCGAATATACAGCCCTTGTGCGGGGTGTTGATTGTCGTAAGGCTTGCAACATAGGGCGCGGCGCCGAAATGGGTTATTGCCGCGCGGCTGTCAAGTCCGCCCTTTGAATGGGCGATTATATTTACCTTTTCACAGCCCGTTTTTTCGGTGATTTCACGAATTTTTTCCGCTAATTCCTTTCCGCAGTCCATAACCGTTGCCGCCGACTGCTGTGCGCCGTAATAAACCTCCGCCCCGTTTTTAATAAGCTCTTTCGGTATTCTGCCCCAGTAATTAAGATAGCGGCTGTCGCGGAAAAACACGCCGTGAACAAGCAGCAGTGGGTATTTGGTTTTGCAGACCTCGTTTTCGGCGCGGGCGCGGTCAAGCTCGTATTTCTCGGTTTCCTCCGCCACCTCGTCCGAGCAGATTTTTATTATTTTAAAAAGATAAATAATATTTGCTATCGGCACAAGACCTAAGAGCGCCGCCACAACCCGGTGCTTTATCCCTAACTGCACCGAGGTAAGATAAACACTTATCATACCGTTCCAGAAAATCACAGCCTCCGCAAGCACGGTAAACAGTACACAGCCTATCCATTTCATTAAAATATGCGCCGACTCGCCCTCCCGCCACGGGAGCATTGCGGTGAAGCTGTAATAGGCGAAAAAGGCGTGGCATACAACCGAAAGCAGGGTGCTTAACGAAAAGACCCTTAAAAGCCGACAGCCCGACGACAGAACTTTAAGCCGCTTATCGGGGCGTTTCTGCCCTTCGGGAGAAATATTTATAAAAAGGAATATAAACAAAAGCGCCGCGGAAATAAGCACCGTAAGAGCCGTCCTGAATTTAATATGTACGGTCTGGTTTGCGGCGGATACTAATATCGGCAAATTCGCAAACAAGGCGGTCAAAAGCCCCTGAAGCCACATATGCAATCTCTCCCTTTCCTATAGGCATTTTAGCATATTATTCCTTATAATTCAAGTGCGCCGACAAAGCGAATTTAATTGAAATATCCGCTCGGGTATGATATATTTATTATAAAGCTTGACGAAAGAAGGAAAGTACAATGAAATTATTGGAAATAGATTATGATTATTATCAGTATCCGCAGGGTATAACCTCCTTGCCAGATTTTGCGAAAATGCTTAACGAAAATTATCAGTCGTTTATTTCCTTAGTCCAGTATCAGACCGAAAACTGTGTTTTTCCTTATTTTATAGCGGAGGATACAAAAACGGTCTATATTAACATAGCTGAAATTGAAAAAGTAACGGAAACCGAAGCAACTATACTGCCGCGCGGGGAATATGACTCCCGCCTTAAAAAAATTGTAAAAGAAAAATGTACCGATTGCGTGTATTACGAAGAAGGCGACAATCTTGAGGGACACAGAGAAAAAATGTCACTCGACGGCTTATGTTCGCTCTATGAAAAGAAAGAGGACTGAAATTTTAAACGGAGTGCAGCAAAAATTTCGGTGTTTTAATTTTAAAAACGTATTGATTATACCTAAAAAATATAATATAATAGGCATATATCAATTATGATATAGTGGTATATTAATATCGCATTTTACGAGTGTATAAAAGTATGTTAAAATATTAACAAAGTCAAAGAAGGAGACCCTGCGCAAGGTCTGAACAAAGCGTCGCTTTAAGCCTTGCGGCGGCTCCGAAAAGCCAATTAACAAAGTATTTTATTAAAGGAGATAGAATAATGGAAAAGAATTACCCGATAGTAGACAGCGTCGAGACCCTTGAAGCGGCAATTCAGAGGGTCAGAGCCGCGCAGAGGAAGTTTGCGACCTACACTCAAGAGCAGGTTGACGCAATCTTCAAGGCGGCGGCTACAGCCGCAAACCAGGCGCGTATTCCCCTTGCTAAGTTCGCGGTTGAGGAGACGGGTATGGGTATCGTCGAGGATAAGGTTATTAAAAACCACTACGCCTCGGAGTATATCTACAACGCCTATAAGGATACCAAGACCTGCGGAATAATCGAGGAGGACAAGGAGTTCGGCATAAAGAAGGTCGCGGAGCCTATCGGCGTAATCGCGGCGGTAATACCCACCACAAACCCCACCTCTACCGCTATTTTCAAAACCCTTATCGCCCTTAAAACCCGCAACGGTATAATTATCAGCCCCCACCCGAGAGCCAAGAAGTCCACTATAGCCGCCGCTAAGATAGTGCTTGAAGCCGCGGTCAAGGCAGGCGCTCCCGAGGACATTATAAGCTGGATTGACGTTCCCTCGCTTGATATGACAAACCTCGTTATGAAGGAGGCGGATATAATCCTCGCTACAGGCGGCCCCGGAATGGTACACGCCGCTTATTCAAGCGGTAAGCCGGCACTTGGCGTGGGCGCGGGAAACACCCCCGCTATTATCGACGACACAGCCGATATACTGCTTGCCGTTAACTCCATTATTCATTCAAAGACCTTTGATAACGGTATGATCTGCGCGTCCGAGCAGTCGGTAATCGTTCTTGATAAGGTTTATAAAAAGGTTAAAAAGGAATTTGCCGACAGAGGCTGCTACTTCTTAAACCCCGAGGAGACCGAGAAGGTTCGCAAGACCATTATAATAAACGGCGCTCTTAACGCTAAGATAGTAGGTCAGAAGCCCGTCACCATCGCCGCGCTTGCGGGTGTTGAGGTTCCCGAGAAGACTAAAATCCTTATCGGCGAGGTTGAAAGCGTTGATATTTCCGAGGAGTTCGCCCACGAAAAGCTTTCCCCCGTGCTTGCTATGTATAAGGCGAAGGACATTGACGACGCCTTCGACAAGGCTGAACAGCTTATAGCCGACGGCGGCTACGGTCACACCTCTTCAATTTATTTGAACGCGGTTACCGAGCAGGAGAAGATTAACAAATTCGCCGCGCGTATGAAGACCTGCCGTATCCTTGTAAACACCCCCTCGTCACAGGGCGGTATCGGCGACCTTTACAACTTTAAGCTCGCTCCCTCGCTTACTCTGGGCTGCGGCTCCTGGGGCGGCAACTCGGTTTCCGAGAACGTAGGAGTTAAGCACTTAATCAATATCAAAACGGTTGCCGAGAGGAGAGAGAATATGCTTTGGTTCAGAGCACCTGAAAAGGTTTATATAAAGAAGGGCTGTCTGCCCGTTGCTCTTGACGAGCTTAAGAACGTTATGGGCAAGAAAAAGGCATTTATTGTTACCGACAGCTTTCTGTTCAACAACGGCTACACTAAGCCGATTACAAACAAGCTTGACGAAATGGGAATTGAGCACGCCACCTTTGCGGACGTTGCTCCCGACCCGACACTCCAGTGCGCTATGGCGGGTACCGAGCAGATGCGCGCCTTCGCTCCCGACGTAATTATAGCAATCGGCGGCGGCTCGGCTATGGACGCGGCTAAGATTATGTGGGTACTCTATGAGCATCCCGAGGCCGACTTTATGGATATGGCTATGCGCTTTGCCGATATAAGAAAGAGAATTTACACCTTCCCGAAGATGGGCGAAAAGGCTTACTTTATCGCCGTTCCCACCTCGGCGGGTACAGGCTCAGAGGTTACTCCCTTTGCCGTTATTACCGACGCTGATACAGGCATTAAGTATCCCCTTGCAGATTATGAGCTTATGCCGAATATGGCTATCGTTGACGCGGATATGCATATGACCGCTCCTAAGGGACTTACCGCCGCATCGGGTATCGACGCGGTCACCCACAACCTTGAGGCATACGCTTCTATGATGGCGACCGACTACACCGACGGTCTGGCTCTGCGCAGTCTCCAGATGATATTCAAATATCTCCCCGCCGCTTACGACAACGGTCCTAACGACCCTGTTGCACGCGAGAAGATGGCTAACGCCGCTACAATGGCGGGTATGGCGTTCGCAAACGCGTTCCTTGGTGTCTGCCACTCTATGGCTCACAAGCTGGGCGCCTTCCACCACATTCCGCACGGCGTTGCAAACGCGCTTATGATTGACGAGGTTATCCGCTTTAACTGCGCTGATGTTCCCTCTAAGATGGGTACCTTCCCGCAGTACGACCACCCGCACACACGCGCCCGCTATGCCGAGGTTGCGGAGGCATTAGGTCTTAAGGGCAAGACCGACGAGG
>JBJEOD010000326.1:0-1563 GCA_051880535.1 Acutalibacteraceae bacterium
TATATATTCATCGCTCCAACCGCAGTTCAAATCTTCTTCAGTGGGCTCCCAGCCCGTGTAAGATTCGTCAGACGGTCTCTCCGAAAATCCTCTCCGTGCCTGAGAAAACGGAATCGGGTTTCCATTGAAATCCAAAGCAGTTACAGTAAGGTTATCATAAGATACCGCCGCGTTATGCGCCGCGAAGCCTATACAGCCTCCCCATGCCGAAAAGTCCATATTTGCCACAAGCTCCTGCGAACCGTCAACCGAGATATACGCGGTTCCGTCATATACGCGGATTTTCAGACAATGCGTCCCATCCTTTTTGAAAGTAGAAGAGAGCAAATTGCCGTTAGCGTCCAGTAGTCTGCTGTTAGAACGCTCTCTTTCGCTTTCTAACACGGCTCCCCACGCCTGAAGATACCCTTCCTGCTCGTTGAAAATATATATTCCGCCGCCTTCATTCTGTACTGCAAAGCTGTTTGTTCCCGTCTGCACCTTAATGTACTTTTCCGGATTGTTCACTCCGATTGCCACCATTGGCCACCACCATGTGTCCGATGCGTAGGAAAATTCAAGTTCCAGCTGGTAATTCAGTAAATTCCGGTATTTTTCCTCTGCTTTGTTCAATATAAGCGTGCTTACCTTACTCACTAAATTAGTTTCGTTGTAGTCATTGCTCTGTGTACCCAAATAAGCAGTATTACGTAACAGCTTTCCGTTCATTATAATCCAATTTTGTCCTACATCGGCGGCCTCAAGGTTTCCTTGGTATGATACCTTTTCGTTATAATACGCCGAAAAGTCCTTTAAATCATCTGATGTATCAAAATAGTAGCGAATCGAGGTGTCAGCGTTATAGTCGCCGTTAATATTGTTTGTCACCTCTACCGTCAGGTTTGACAGATCTGCATCTTCCGCTATTACTGCGTTATGCAGCGTAGGTGTCCCGCTTACGGTATAGGTCCCGTTTTTATACGAACGGTAATCTCCGCCGTCCCATGAAAGCGTTGTAAGATAACGGAAATTATTCTTGTCGATAATTTCCGTACACTGCGGCAACTCTAAGCTTTCCTTTGCTGCGCGGTCTACGGTAATACTGTCAAAGCTTCCGTCATAACGGCTGATCACTATCTGCTTGGCATCAAGGTCGGTGATTTTCAGATTATCGTAACTGATTTTCACAGACTGTGTTGCAAGATAGACATATCCTCCGTTATATGTGCTCGGAAGCACCTGCACAATCGGCGTATTATAATCGTCTATATACAGGTAAAGAATATTGCCGCTTACAAGCATCCTGATATGATGCTTAACTCCCGATGCGGAATAACCGCTTAAGTTTTCGGTAAAATACGGTTCATTCGAATTCCAGTTGGAGTCCTTCCAGCCCCAAAGCTTCACCCTGCCTTCACTTTCCAAAAACACCGCGTATCCTCCGCCGCGCTGTGTACAGAAAATATCCTCAAGCGATGTTCCTTCCGCGCCAAATCCAACCATCGGCCAGTAACCATCGTCAATCGTAAAATCTACATTGAGTTCAAATTCCTTATATTTCTGCCGTTTAAGTACAAGGGCACT
>JBJEOD010000327.1:0-6711 GCA_051880535.1 Acutalibacteraceae bacterium
CCACCCTGGAACGCGCCAGCGCCGTGATTACGCCCGGAAAGCCGCCGATGCTGCCTGCCTATACGCTTGGTAACTGGTGGAGCAGATATTATAAGTATACACAGCAGGAATATCTCGACTTAATGGATAAATTCAGGGAAGAAGACCTGCCCTTCTCGGTTGCCGTTATAGATATGGATTGGCATACCGTTAAAATCCCCGAGGAGCTTAAGGATTCCGATCCCCGCCACTCAAACGGTTGGACGGGATTTTCATGGAACAGGGAGCTTTTTCCCGATTATAAATCCTTTTTAAGGTCTCTGCACGATAGAAATCTCAAAACCTCCCTAAATCTTCATCCTGCTTCGGGAGTATGCCCTCACGAGGATCAGTATGAGGAAATGGCAAAGGCCATGGGAATTGACCCCGCCTCTAAGCAGAGAGTGCCTTTTGACATTCTCTCGCAAAAATTTATGGAAAGCTATTTCGATATTCTTATGCATCCTTATGAGGATAACGGCGTGGATTTTTGGTGGATGGATTGGCAGCAGGGAACCGATTATTGGTGGATTCATGAACCTAATACAAACGGAAATTTAAAGGATCCGCGCGAAGCGGTGGACCCGCTTTGGATGCTTAATCATCTGCATATTCTCGATATTTGCCGAAACGGTAAAAGACCGATGTTCTTTTCGCGCTTCAGCGGACCGGGCTCGCACAGGTATCCGATAGGCTTTTCGGGCGATACCTATATAACCTGGGAGGCGCTTAAGCTTCAGCCCTATTTTACCTCTACGGCGTCTAATATAGGCTACTGCTGGTGGAGCCACGATATAGGCGGGCATATGCGCGGGTGCGACGAGCCTGAACTGCTTACGAGATGGATTCAGCTCGGCGTATTCTCGCCGATAAACCGCCTGCACAGCTCGGCAAATGAATTTCTGCACAAGGAGCCTTGGTGCTTTGAGGCGGAATACCGTTCGGTTATGGAAAATTGTCTGCGCTTAAGGCACAGTCTTTTCCCATATCTTTACACGATGAATTACCGCTGTCATACCGAGCTTGAACCGCTTGTTGAGCCAATGTACTATTCCTATCCGAAATGCCGAGAGGCTTATTCCTCGTCGCAGCAATATATGTTCGGTACGGAGCTTATGGTATGTGCGATTTCCGAAAAGCGGGACGCGACCACAAGGCTTTCAGAAAGCTCGGTTTGGTTTCCTAAGGGAGATTGGTACGATTTCTTCACAGGAATACCGTACCGTTTTGACAAGTCTGAAAGAATAAAAATTTACCGCTCTATCAGCGCGTATCCTGTGTTTGCAAGAGCGGGCGCTATCGTTCCCCTGGCACAGCATATTCCTCATGATAACCGTTTGCTCAATTCCGAGCAGATGTCTTTGCTTGTATTTCCCGGAGCATCTAACCGCTTTGAGCTTTATGAGGACGCCGGAGACGGATATGATTATAAAAAGGGCGGATGTTGCAAAACTGAAATTGTATTTAACTGGGACAATAATTCTTCAAATCTTGTGATAGAACCGGCACACGGTGACACATCGCTTATTCCCCAAAAGCGGGAATGGAAAATCGGTTTCCGTGCTTTTTCGCCAAATGCAAAACCCGCAGTAACCGTTAATGGCAACGAATCGGATTTTGAAGTGTTTTTTGAAGCCGAAGAAAATACCATGTATGTTATTGTGAATGCAGACATAACAGATAGAATCAAGGTTACACTTTCGGCTGAAAAATTATTTTCCGAAGAAAATTATAACCGAATGGATTTATGTAAAAAAATACTATCTAATTGCCAAATATCAGCCAGTGAAAAAATACGTATATTCAATGCGCTTGACGGTAACAATACCGCTAAATCTCTCTATCGCAAGCTTTATAATATTGAACATTTTTACGGACCGCTTATTTATGCTTTAAAGGAAATTTTACGCTTTACGTAAGATTTACGCTGAGATAAACTTGAAAAACGGTGCAATAGTTAGGATATTTGTCCACACACGATGTCCGAGAAGTAATTTAAAAGATCAGGATGCTTTTAGTTTTTACGTAAAAATTTAAATGCCATAAAACCTCCAAAATAAAGTATTTTGAAGATTCGGCATTGACTGGTTGTTCGGCAAAATCAAGTCGGTTTGAAGGAGATAAGTTTACGGGCTACTTTTTTGCGCCATTCGTTGATGCCTTAACGAGCAACCGAACCATATAAAAATGCGGGGTTTGCCGCTATACAGCCCCGCCACTCACCTCCACGGGTTCTGTAGTTTACCGAACCTCCGAGGTTATTATATCAAAAAAATATTATTAGCGAAAGTCTACCAAACCGGTTTCATAACCCCGTTGGTGCCTTTCGCGGAAAGGCAGATTATAAATATGAAAATAGTAACATTTAATTTAAGATGTCCGTGGGAGTATCCTGACGGAATAAACGGTTTTATTAACCGTGCAGGGCGAATTGTGAATAAAATAAGAACCGAAATGCCTGATGTTATATGCTTTCAGGAGGCAACAGAAGAGAATCGAGATTTCTTAGAAGATGCTCTGGCTGAATATTTTTTTATATGCAATCAGCGAAACAGTAATTTTGACGGAGAAGGTCTTATGACGGCTATAAACAAGAAAACTGTATCAATTTTGGGGTTGGATTTTTTTTGGCTTTCCGATTCGCCGTATACACCCGGTTCGCGTTTTGAAATTCAAAGCGTTTGTCCGAGAATATGTCAGTCTCTAATATTGAGGAGCAGAAGCAACGGTAAAATCTTCAGAATATATAATAATCATTTGGATCACGAGTCTGATGCTGCAAGAATAAGCGGGATAAAGTTGGTTTTCAAGAAAATTGCGGAGGATATTAAAAAGCTCAACGCACCTTTCTTTATTTTGGGGGATTTCAATGCCTTGCCGGACAGTGAAACCATAAACTATTGCAACAATAATACTATTTTGAAAACGGTCGACATTACAAAGGAAATTGGTGGAACATGGCACGATTTCGGAAGGCTTGAAACTCCGATAAAAATTGATTATATTTTTACAGACACCGAAACAGCGCAAGGGGAGATAAAGCTTAATGTTTGGACCGATCAAAGTTCAGGTATATTTCTTTCGGACCACTATCCTATTGAACTGATCGCTGACAATATATAACTATATTGTCTATAATAGATGCTTACCGCATTTTTCGGAAGATACGTATGAATTAAAACAGTTGTCGGTATCGCAGTTTTACATTTTACTGTCTGCGAATGTTGAACGGATATTATTCGGGAAAGGGGCGTCCCCTGTTATCTCTGACAAAACATTTGGAAAATGCTATAATATATTAAGAATACTGCTAAGACTAATGGAAGAGTGCGATAAAATGGCAGATGATAATCGTTTGCAAAATTTACATACACACACAACCTACTGTGACGGTATTAATACACCCGAACAGATAATACTGACAGCCATAGACAAAGGTTTTGGAGCAATAGGCTTTTCCGGGCATTCATATATGTATTATTCAGAAGAACATTCAATGAGTCTTGAAGGAACTGAAAAATACAAGGCAGAGATAAGCCTGCTCAAGAAGAAATACAGAGATCAAATAGATGTTTTTTGCGGTTTAGAGTTTGATATGTATTCTGAAATCGAGCTTAAGGGCTATGATTATCTCATAGGTTCGGTACATTATTTGAAATGCGGTGATAAGCTTGTAGGTTTTGACCGTTCTGAGAAGGAAGTAAAAAATGTTATCGATACTTATTTTGACGGTGACGGAATGAAATATGCAAGGGCATATTATCAAACTCTCGCAGAGCTGCCCAACCATGGTAATTTTGATATAATCGGTCATTTTGATATAATCAGTAAACATTCCGAAAATGTAAAATTCTTTGATGAGACATCGGAGCAATACAAAAGTCTTATACTTGAAGCGGCCGATGCTCTTCGAGGAAGAATACCGATTTTCGAAGTTAACACAGGTGCTATAGCGCGAGGATACAGAACAACACCTTATCCTTCAATCTTTATTATTAAAGAACTGAAAAAAATGGGATTTGGAGTATGTATTACATCGGATTGCCATGATGTACGATATCTTGAATGCGGTTTTAGTGACTGTGCCGAGCTTTTAAAAGTGTGTGGCTTTCGAGAAAAATTTATTCTTACTGAGTGCGGTTTTGTTCCCGTTCCGCTTTGATTTGGAGGATTTATGTCTTTTTTAGCACCTTTTATCATTTTTTTTGCTTTTCTTGGAGCAATTGATTATGTCATTGGAAATAAATTCGGAATAGGTAAAGAATTCAAAAAAGCTTTTGAACTGCTGGGAACGATGTCGCTTTCTATGATAGGAATGATTGTGATAGCGCCATTAATAGGAAGTCTTCTGTCACCTCTTTTTGAATTTACTTACAAGACGCTTCATGTTGACCCTTCGATTATTTCTGCTTCTCTTTTAGCAAACGATATGGGTGGAGCCTCTTTGTCAAAAGAAATCACCAGAAACGATAGTATTGGGATGTTTAATGCTTTGGTTGTATCTTCTATGATGGGGGCAACGGTATCATTCACAATACCTTTTGCTGTCGGCGTAGTTAGAAAAGAAAAACATAAAGAAATGTTTCTCGGATTTTTGTGCGGTATTGTGACAATTCCAATAGGATGCTTTATTTCCGGATTGTTATGCGGTATATCCATTGTGGATTTGCTGTTAAATATTCTTCCTCTTTTGATATTATCGTTTATAATTGCTTTTGGACTTGTTAAAGCGCCGAATATCTGTGTTAAAATATTTAAAGCATTTGCAAAATGTATGACGGTGGTCATAATTATCGGACTTTTAATGGGTATTATCAATTATATGATGGATAGGGAATTGATAAAAGGAATAGCCTCTATTGAGGACGGAGCAATGGTTTGCTTCAATGCGAGTATTGTAATGTGTGGAATGTTTCCTTTCTTGAATATCATATCAAAGCTTTTGAAAAGACCTCTCAAGGCTTTTGGGAAAAAGGCAGATATCAACGAGGCGGCTGCACTTGGCTTTGTTTCAACATTGGCAACCAACGTGACTACATTTGGAATCATGGACAAAATGGACAAAAAGGGAGTTATGTTAAATTCAGCATTTGCCGTATCGGCTGCGTTTACTTTTGCAGGGCATTTAGCGTTCACAATAGCATTTGAACCGGGTTATGTGCTTCCCGTGATTGTCGGTAAAATAACAGCAGGAATACTTTCTGTTATGGCAGCAGGCATCGTTTATAAATTTACATCAACAAATAAAAGATGATTTCTTTGTTGCTTCATAATACTATGCTTTTCCTCATATTCTCTTGTAAAAGACACAGTGGTACGGTTAGCTGAGTGATCGTCCACACTTTTTGTTAAAAACAGTAATTCACAGTTTGCTTTTCCGATCAATTTTTGGAGGTACATTATGAAAGCTTTAATTATTCAAACTCTTATCCGTTCCCTTGCGGCGGTGCTTATAGGCAGCCTTATCGGCAGTGAACGTGCCCGCCACGGCAGAGCCGCGGGAATGAGAACCCATATACTTGTCTGCTTAGGCTCTTGTATGACGGCGATGACAAGCATGTATATTTCGCAAACCCTCGGTGTCGGAGACGCATCGAGAATACCTGCACAGGTGATCTCGGGTATTGGCTTTTTGGGTGCCGGAATGATAATTCTTAAAGCCAACAATGTTATTACGGGTCTTACAACCGCGGCGGGTGTCTGGACGACCGCGACTATAGGTATAGCGGTGGGCTACGGCTATTATATAGGTGCTTTAATAGTGACGGCGCTTTTCCTTGCAACGATTATTCTTTTTGCAAAATTTGAACGCCACCGCAAAAGCGCCGAGGTAATATACATAGAGCTTGACAATCTTTATAAGGTCAACGCCACCCTTGAAAGGCTTAAAAAATATATCCCCGAAGCCTTTAGCTATCAAATATTCGCACCCAAAAGCAATCACACCGGCAACGTGGGAATAAATCTTGTTATTGATAAAAGAATAGACCTTGATATATCAAGGCTTACCAAAATTGAAAACGTGGTTTTCGCGATAGAAGAATAAAAGGATAGTAACCAATAGTTATCAATTTCAGATTACGGCAGCATATTTATAGCATGTGGCAATTACACTGTAAAGTATTCTTATTCCGCAGAACTTAAAGGCATTGCTCATAGGCAGGGCAGAGGTGATTTGTTCTAAGGCATACTAAACTAAGAAATAAAATAAAACTATTCCCATTTGCGCTTATAATTTCATTTATGAATAAAATTAATAAAGGAGCAGCGGTGGAATAATACGGAAGTAAAAAAGAAAGGCAGTTACTGTGGGAGCAAGAAAAAACTTGTCCCACGGGCAAAAATCCGATGCACGAAATGTCAAATATATTTCTGCTTTGATTTCAACTGTTTTTCGTTTTTTACGAAAAGTCGAAATAAGTCATTTTTTGACACGCACGAAAGCGCTGTCAGACTGAATGTTAGTTACAGTCTGGCAGCGCTTTTTTATATATACAGTTTTATATCTTTTTGGCTTTGCTTTATAGCTGAGTATCCATAACTTACTTGATTTTTCGATAAACACAAAAAATCAAGGAGATTATGAATATGAAGTCTATATTTTTAGCATGGAAAGATAAAAATTGTAACGGAGAAAATCCGGAATGGATATATATGAAGGCAAATGAGTTTTTTGAATTTAAGAAACTGCCT
>JBJEOD010000328.1:0-6677 GCA_051880535.1 Acutalibacteraceae bacterium
GTCAGGCAGTTAAAATAATCGTCGACAAATATAAGCGCACCGAGCCCGAAGGTCGCAAGGGACGCTCCCCTGCGGGTTTTAATCTTTCTTACCGCCCATTCGCCGTAGGCGCGGCTGCCGCCCGCACGGTTCATAAGCACAACAATTATTCCGAGAACTACAAGGAAAACAAGTATACCTACGTTCCAGGAATCCGAAAGGTTTTTAATAATACCCTCGTTTACAACCGCGTTGAAAAATGCCGAAAAGCCGCTGCCGAGCGTTTCCTCCTCGCCCACCGAAATCGGACTTGAAGAGAACATACAAAGCAGTCCGCCCGTGACAATTCCTAAGAACAGAGAGGAATAAACCTCCTTTGTGATAAGAGCCAGACCTATTGCCACAACAGGCGGCAACAGCGACCAGAGCGAATTTACCGGGCTTGTTATCGGGGACTGAATAAAGCAAAGGATAACAAAAGCCACGACAATCATCGCAAAAATAATTTTGCTTGTAATGCCTTTTTTCATTTGTAAACCTCCTAAAAATAAAAAACGCGGCCGCACATAAGAGCAGTCACGTTTAAAAACAGAAAAAACGATAGCGCTCCACATTTGTGACAGTCGTTTACATATTCTGCAAACGCCCAACGGAGCCTTGCGGCAGCAATAAACGCCGTTTCGGCGGCCGCCCCTTTCGCGCCGCCGTCTGCCGACATAAAGCAACGCTACTATTGACCTGCCGCACCTCTATCAATATACTACACGAAGAATAATATCACATTAAACTACTGTTGTCAACAAAAAGTTAATAATTTGTTAAAAATTCGTCATTATTCTGCCTTATGATAATAATTATATACCCTTTCGGCGGCAGGACGGGTCATAGAGTGAGCTGCGCAAAGCTCCTCAACCGCGGCGTTTTTAATCGCATTTACCGTTTTAAAATGCTTTAAAAGGGCGGCGGCGCGGGACTTACCTATTCCCTCAATCTCCAAAAGCTCGGAATTAAGCATCGCCTTACTGCGGCGGTTTTTGTGGTAGCCGATAGCAAAGCGGTGAACCTCGTCCTGAATACCCGTTATAAAGGTAAAGGCGGCGCGGTTTGACCTTATAGAAATATCGCCGCCCTCCGCCGCTATCGCGCGGGTTCTGTGCTTTGAATCCTTAACCATACCGAAAACAGGGACATTGATACCGTGCTTTTGAAGTACAGGAGCTACTGCGGACATTTGCCCTAACCCGCCGTCAAGGAGTATTAAATCGGGCAAAACCGAAAAGCCCTCGTCCTCCCCTTTTTCGTATTCGGTAAAGCGGCGGTCAAGCACCTCCGCCATAGAGCGGAAATCGTCCTGACCCACGAATGACTTGATTTTAAACCGCTTGTAGGCTGGCTTATAGGGTCTTGCGTCCTTATAAACAATCATTCCCGCAACGTTTTCACTGCCCGCCGTGTTGGAAATATCGTAAGCCTCAATATACCTCGGCGCGGTGGGCAAGCCCAAAAGCCGCGCAAGCTCGTCGAGTACCGACATTTCCCTGCCCGTGCGGTCGGTTTTCTCCGAAATGTTTTCGGCGGCGTTTGTAAGGCACATATCAAGCAGAGCCTTTTGTTCGCCCTGCTTCGGATTAATAAAGCTCACCTTATGCCCCGATTTTTCGGTAAGCCAACGCTCTGTTAAAGAAAAATCGGAATCGGTATCGATTAAAATTCGCGGCGGAATGTCGGTTTTATCAGCGTAATAGCGCTGTAAAAACTCATTATAAAGGCTTTCCCTGTCCGAAACGCCGTCGATTATGAAATACTGCTTGTCCGAAAGGCGGTAATTGCGGAATACGATTACCTCGGTACAAGCGGTCTCGCCTATCACCGCCGAGGCTATAACGTCCTCAGAGCGATAAGGCACCCTTACCACCTTTTGCTTTTCACGCACCTTGTTTATAGCGTTAATACGGTCGCGGAGCTTTGCGGCGGTCTCGAACTGTAAATCCTCTGCGGCGGTAAGCATTTTTTCGGTAAGCCTTTCCACCGTCTCGCCGTCCGAGTCGCCGTGCTTTATAAAATCCACGGCGGAATTAACCGTATCAAGGTATTCTGCAAGGCTGATTTTCCCCCTGCACGGCGCGTCGCACAGCCCTATGTGATAGTTAAGACAAGGCTTGGTGGGCTTGTCAAAGCTCCGCGTGCAGTTTGGGAGCTTGAATATTTTCCGCGCCTCGTCCACTGTTTCCTTAACGACATACGCCGATGAATACGGGCCTATAAACTCGCCCCTACCGTCCGCCGATTTTGCGGTGGTAAGCTTTTTCCACTTTTCGTCGGTAATTTTAATATAGGAATAACCCTTGTCATCCTTTAAGAGTATGTTATACTTAGGCTGATTTTGCTTGATAAGCGAGTTTTCGAGGATAAGCGCCTCAAATTCGCTGTCGCATAAAATGTACTCAAAATTATCGACATTGGAAACCATTCGCTTAACCTTTTCTGTATGCTGATTCCCGCTTCCGAAATACTGAGTAACACGGTTTTTAAGTGCCTTCGCCTTGCCTATATAAATAATTACGTCCCTTTTGTCCCTCATTATATAAACGCCGGGGGTTTGCGGCAGGCGGTTGGCTTTAGCTTTAAGCTCCGTTAGCTTTTGCGGATCGGCATAATAATTCACCAAATCACCTCAAGTTTATTTTATGGATGAGTCAAAGCATAGCTCAAAATCACTCGGCTCCCTCTGAAGGGGGGCTTTGTATACTTTTAATATAGCATTTATTGTATTGATTTTCAAGTTACTATTTTTTGACATTCTATAAATGTCGCATTTTGTCAGGTTATAGCATATAATTTTCTTATTGACAATCACTAAATGTCAATGATGGAGGAAATTTTATGTTTATAAATAAAAACAGTAACGGACTAAATAATATTTGCGGTAAAAATATATCCAAATTTCGCATGGATTTACAAATTTCTCAAAGGGAACTTGCCGATAGAATGCAATTAGTCGGGTTAGATATTGATAAAAACGCTATTCAGCGCATAGAATGCGGAAAACGGTTTGTTACCGATATAGAAATAATTGCATTTTCCAAAGTGCTTAATATAAAGTACGAAGAATTATTAAATAATTCAAATCGCTGAGGATATACAATCAAAACACGAGGTAATTATGAAAAGGATAACGTCTATAATTTTGTTATTATTTCTGCTTTGCGGCTGTTCGGCAGGTGCTGATATAAACGGCGCGGAATCACACGCGCAAATAACCGTGAATCTTCCCTCCGACAACACCGTAAACGGCTACCGAACGGAAAATTCAAAGTCCTCCGAAATGCCCGATACCGTTTCCTCCGAGGACGTAAAGCCCGCCGAGTCCTCCGACGAAAACATCACTGACTTAAGCACGGCTTACATAGGTAACGCCAATTCACACATCTTCCACAAATCGGATTGCAGCTCCGCAAATACTATGAAGGAGGAAAACAAGGTTTTCTTCAAAAGCCGCGATGAGGCAATAAGCGGAGGCTATACGCCCTGTAAAAGGTGCAATCCATAGTGTCTTCATTCAGTCTATAAAAGCATTTTTGCCAAAGCACCGCACCCGAGCAAAATATCATCATAGGTCTTTTCAAAATCCCCTGTATACCACGGGTCGGCAACATCAAGGTTACCGCCTGCAAAGCTTAAAAGCAGATGTATTTTTTTATCGGGGTCACCGCCGAAAAACGCCGTCAGATTTCTGATATTACTTCTGTCCATTCCGATTATATAATCGTATTTATCATAATCCGCACGGGTTATTTTTCGTGCGTAATGCTGTGTAAAGGGTATACCCATTTCATTCAGCACCTTTCTTGTGCCGTAGTGCATACCGTTGCCCTGCTCCTCCGCGCTGGTTGCGGCTGAAGAAATGATGAATTTTTCCGATAATCCCCTGTCTGCCGCTATCTTTTTCATTACAAACTCCGCCATAGGCGAGCGGCAAATATTCCCCAGACAGACAAATAATACAGCTGTTGTTTTCATATAATGCTCCGTTTCAAAAAGGCGATATTCCGTTTGGAATACCGCCTTAATTTTAATTCTTCATTGCCTTCACTTCATCAAATATTTCAAGCGTTTTCTTATCGGGCTCTTTTGTTAAAAGGCTTACAGCGACAATTGCAATCGAAGCGAGTATAAACGCGGGCAAAAGCTCATAAATATCAAGTACTGTACCCGCAAAGGTCTTTGCAATAACGTATTTCCAGACAAATACCATAAGACCGCCCGTTAACATACCCGCAAGGGCGCCCCACTTGTTCATACGCTTCCAGAAAAGGGAGAAAAGCACCACGGGGCCAAATGCCGCGCCGAAGCCCGCCCACGCAAAGGAAACCACCCTGAAAACAGAGCTGTTTTCGTCAAGGGACATAAATACGGCAATTACCGAAATCACAATTACCGAAATTCTCGCGGCTATCATAGCCTTCTTTTCGGAAAGCTTGATTCCGAAGAAATCGTGCATAATATTCTGCGATACGCTTGAGGACGCCGCCAAAAGCTGTGAATCGGCGGTGGACATTGTCGCCGCCAAAATACCCGCAAGGATAACTCCACCGATAATTGCAGGTAAAACGCCGTGGGTGCTTATAAGCTTTGCAATTGCAACGATAATGCGCTCGGTGTCGCTAAGCTCGCCGATAGCGCCGCTTTCTGCCACGCCGAAGCCGACTATGCCGATAAGAATTGCGGCAGCCATAGAAATAACAACCCAAGCTACGGCTATTCTGCGGGAAATTTTAAGTTTTTTCGCATCCTTAATCGCCATAAAGCGAAGAAGAATATGCGGCATACCGAAATATCCGAGACCCCAAGCAAGGGTGGAAACAATTGTAAGCGCGCCGTAGGGCTCGGTCGAGGTTTCCGCGGGATTGTGCGTCCTTGTAAAGCTTACAAAGCCGTCAAGCGACCTTACATTTGCTACAACCTGATCCCAGCCGCCCGCAGTGTTGATACCGTAAAGCAGTACCACAATGAGCGCCACCGTCATAACTATGCTTTGAATAAGGTCGGTTGTGGAGGCGGCGAGAAATCCGCCAAGGGTTGTATAAAGCACGATTACGACCGCACTTATAAGCATAGCGGTGACATAATCCATTCCGAACAGGGTGTTGAAAAGCTTTCCGCAGGCGGAAAAGCCCGACGCAGTGTACGGAACAAAGAAAACGATAATAATAAGAGCGGAAATAAGGCTTAAAATGTTTTTGTTATCATTAAAGCGCTTTGAAAAGAAATCGGGAACGGTAAAAGCGTCAATACGACTTGAATACCGCCTTATCCTCTTTGCGACAATAAGGAAGTTAAGATATGTACCTATGGCAAGACCGATGGCTGTCCAGGACGCCTCTGCAAAGCGGCCCGCCATTGCAAGCCCGGGCAGTCCCATTAAAAGCCATGAGCTCATATCCGACGCCTCGGCGCTCATTGCCGTAACGACAGGACCTAATTTTCTGCCGCCCAGATAAAAGTCGTCCGAGCTTTTATTTCTTTTTGAATAGACCACGCCGATTACTATCATAACGGCAAGGTAAACAAAAATCGCAATCAGTATGCAAATGTCCGCAGAACTCAAAGAAATTCCTCCAAAATGAAAAAATATAAATTATTTTAACATATTATTCATTATTATGCAATATAAAAATGAAAAAATATTCGATTTTCGGCATTTTAATGGCATATTCCCCCTTAAAAATAATATAATATAACTGATAATCCAAAAAAGGGGCAGTTTTATGAAAAAATGCAATTCGTTTTTGGCTTTTTTAATAATAGGCACGGTCGGCACGCTGTGGCATTTTATATATGAATGGTCGGGTGGAAACGCAGTTATCGGAATTATCGCTCCCGTAAACGAAAGCGTGTGGGAGCATCTTAAAATGCTTTTCTTCCCCGCCCTTTTTTATTTTGTGATTGAATACCTTTTGTGTAAAAAGGGATATGAAAACTATATCCCCGCTGCGGTTTTGGGAATTTTTGCGGGAATATTTACAATAACCGCGTTTTACTATACCTACTCAGGGGTTTTGGGCTTCGGCGTTACCGCCCTCGATATTGTAAGTTACTTTGTAGGTCTTATCGCCGCGCTGTGGGTTAAAAGAACAATTTTAAGGAATAAATGCTTTTGCTCAAAAACGGCAAAATATTCATCTCTCTTGCTTGCCGCTGTGACTGGGGTATTGTTCGTAGTATGGAGCTTTTATCCCCCGCCGCTCGGAATTATTATTCCGCCTGCGTGAGGGCGCATACACCTTTTAAGAAAAAGGAACGGTGTGGCCACCGTCCCCTACATAGTAAATCTTATTATATTATTTCGCCAGCGGGTGGAATTTCGCGTAGGCGGAGGTGTACTTGCTCTTTATAAACTGGGCGTAGACCTGAGTTGAGGAAATATCCGAATGACCGAGCATTTCCTTAATATCCTTAAGCTGTGCGCCGTTTTCAAGCAGGTGCGCGGCAAAGGAGTGGCGCAGAGTATGGGGAGTAATATCCTTTTTTATCCCTGCGGTTTCGGCATAATGCTTGATTATCTTCCAAAAACCCTGCCGCGACATAGGCTGACCGTTCATATTAGTAAACAGCCTGTCCTCCGCGCTGTCGGTGACGATTACGGGTCTTACGTTTACAAGATACGCCGCCACTGCCTTTACAGCCCCGGGATACAT
>JBJEOD010000329.1:0-1541 GCA_051880535.1 Acutalibacteraceae bacterium
AACCTGTAAAGCCAGAGCATTTATCCTCACCTATACACAAAATTCAACCGAGGACATATTTCCCCTTATCGTTATGGTACTCCCCTCAAAGGCGGCTATATCAAAATTAGAGCCGCAAACAATAAGCGCGCCCTTTGGCAGCTTAAGCTTTAAATAGCTATCGTTGTATTCATAAACACCGATACAGCCCTCGACCGTCATCTCTCTGTTTCCGAAAAGCTCGATATGCGGTCCCTTTGCCCGCCGCGCGTCCTCGCCTATATCCGAGCAGTTAAAAATACGCCATTTCTCCTTGGGCTTTTCGGATTTAAACTTGAATTTTTTCGACACTGCTTACAACTCCCCTGCAATCAATATTATGAAATAATCATTATAATAATTCCCAAAAGCATATACTGTTTCAGGGTGAGTTGAAATGAAGCGGGAAAGTCTGCAAAAAGTAATTGTCGTTATATGTGCGGCGGCGTTTATTGCTCTTGTCATAATAAAGCCTGAGCTTTGCACAAAAGGCGCGGCAGAGGGGCTTCTGCTTGCAGGCAGGGTGATAATTCCCTCCCTCTTTCCGTTTACAGCCTGTGTGCTTTTTATAATGAAGTCGGGCGGTACTCGGCTTTTCGGCTTTGCCGCGCCTTTTACAAAAAAGGTGTTTCATATCACGCCCGAGCTGTTTTCGCTTATGCTTTTAAGCTTTATCGGCGGCTATCCCGTGGGCGCAAAGCTTTTAAACGAGGCGGTTAAGAGCGGCAGGCTTTCGCCCGAAAACGCGGGAACAATGCTTAATTACTGTGTAAATGCAGGACCTGCGTTTGTGGTTCTCGCCGTCGGCGAGGGGATTATCGGTTCCAAAGAAGTCGGATACATACTTCTTGTCGCTCACATAATATCCTCACTTGCTTTAAGCGTATTTTTCGGCTTTTTTATCAGGGATAACGCTGAAACGCCGACCAAAAAAACAACGCAAAACAGCGCCGCGGATAATTTTGTCGCCTCCGTTTCCGAAGCCGCCGCAGCAGTTTTTTCAATCTGTGCGTATGTAATCTTCTTTTCAACCCTCACCGCCTATCTAAGCTTTTACAGCGAAAAAATCCCTCCGCTCAGATATATCTCCCCGTTACTTGAAGTCACCAATGCGGTATACGGTATTAAAAATATTATAATAATTTCCTTTTTACTCGGTTTCGCGGGGGTTTGCATATGGTGTCAGATTTTAAGCGTAGGTCGGCTTATAAGGGTTAATCTGCCCGTCTTCGCGCTTTCAAGGATAGCGCACGGGCTTATCTCCGCCGCACTCTGCGCATTGCTGTTAAAAATATTCGGAATAGCCGTAACCGCCTCAGCACAAATCAAATTTTCCCCCTCCTTCGGCGGAGCCGCGCTCTCGCTTTCTATGGCGTCGATGGCAATAATTCTTATAATATCACTTTTTTCCGAAAAAAGGGCTGGAAATATTCTGAGGGATATAGTATAATGATTAAGGTGATTAGCGTGAAAAATCACGCTAAATACAATTAAGACGCCTGTTTCTCGCCTTTGTTGCCAAA
>JBJEOD010000330.1:0-6588 GCA_051880535.1 Acutalibacteraceae bacterium
CGGGAATGAAAACGCTGGTCGGCGGCGAAATTAAAAGCTATACCGAAATGCTTGTCGAGGCGCGGCAGATTGCCACAAAGCGTATGGTTGACGAGGCAGAGACTCTCGGCGCCGACGCGATAGTCAACATTCGCTACGGCTCCTCGGCGGTAATGCAGGGCGCGGCGGAGGTTATTGCCTACGGCACGGCGGTTAAGTTTAAATAATACATATTAGGAAGAAAAAAGCAGGGGAGAGAAGCAATGAAATTTACGGTTGAGCATTTATCCAAAAGCTTCGGCGAAAAGCGGGTACTGTGCGACATTGATTTTACCTTTGAACAGGGGAAGATTTACGGGCTTTTAGGCAGAAACGGAGCGGGAA
The DNA here is from genome assembly GCA_051880535.1 of Acutalibacteraceae bacterium. Classification (GTDB taxonomy): domain Bacteria; phylum Bacillota; class Clostridia; order Oscillospirales; family Acutalibacteraceae; genus UBA737. The sequence goes on from JBJEOD010000330.1 coordinate 364, forward strand.
AAACCACCCTATTTAACTGCTTCAACGGCGATATAAAATATGATACGGGAAGGCTTTTTTTCGAGACCGAGGAGGGCTTGCGCGAGCCTGTACCCGAGGACATAGGCTATGTGCTGTCCACACCCACCGTTCCCGAATTTATGACGGGCATGGAGTTCCTTAAATTCTTTCTGGAGATAAACGAGGACAGAATTGCAAGCCCTAAAACAATCGACGAATACTTCGATTTTATGAGCATCGAGCCCCAGGACAGGAACAAGCTTTTAAAGGACTATTCCCACGGAATGAAGAACAAAATGCAGATGCTGATAAATATTATCGCACAGCCGAATTTGTTACTGCTCGACGAGCCGCTGACCTCCCTTGACGTGGTGGTTGCCGAGGAAATGAAGCAGATACTCCGCTCGGCTAAAAACGAGCGTATTATTATTTTTTCCACACATATATTGGATTTGGCGCTCGATTTGTGCGACGAAATTGTGCTTTTAAGCCACGGTGAGCTGGAGGTTGTCGATAAATCGAACCTCGGGAGCAGTGAATTTAAGGAAAAGATAATCGCGGCTTTAAAGGAGGACGGCAATGCTTAAAACCCTACGGCTGTCGCTTGCTCTTAAAAATACATACCGCGTCAACAGTATTCTCTACGCCATAAAGCAGATACCCTTAATTAAAAAAATCATTCCCGACAGCATTTACAGCGAGGGCGGGCTTAAGGTGTTCGGCAATGTTATTTCCGCGATATGGACGGTGATTACAACCTTTATCGGCAAGCTTTTGTATTTCCTTGTTATGATTGCCGCTGTATCAGGATTTTACAATGTCTCGGAAAATGCGGGCGCGCCGCTCTTTTTGCAGCTGCTTTTTGTGCTTACTGTGATAGGCGCGTTTATGAACACCCTGATGTTCGACCCGTCTAAGGACAGGTATTACGCGATAATCCTTCTCGGTATGGACGCGCGGCGCTATACCATTGCAAATTACGCCTTCAGCCTTTTAAGGCTTATGCTCGGCTTTACGCTTGCTGCCTTGATTTTCGGGCTTATGATGGGGCTCAATGTGTGGAAGTGCCTGCTGGTTCCGTTTTTTGTTGCGGGAATGAAGATGACCTTTGCCGCGTATGAGCTTAGAAGGTACGAAAAGAGCGGCTCTGTCAAAAACGATAAAAAGCTCGCCGCGCTACGGTGTATAGCAATGTTCCTTTTGCTCGGCATTGCATACGCGCCGCCCGCGTTAGGTTATATTTTGCCCGAAACGGTAACCGTTGTATTAATGTGCCTTACGGTGCTTGCGGGTGTGCTTTCGCTTAAGAAAATAATTACCTTTAAAAGCTACCGTTCAATGTATAAGGAGCTTTTGAACGATGCGCTTGCCGTACAGATGGACGGGAGCGCGCAGGCTAAGCTTGTAAAGGCGCAAGCCCGCAACAGCATCAGCGCGGACAGCGGGATTACAAGCAGTAAAAGGGGCTTTGAATATTTAAACGAGCTTTTTATAAAGCGGCACAGGAAAATCCTTTGGCGGTCAGCTGAAAGAATAACACTTGTAGTGCTTGTAATTATAGCGGCGGTGCTTGTGCTTTTTAAATATGTACCCGAATCAAAGGTCGCTGTTAACGGCGCGATGATGAATTTTCTGCCCTTTTTCCTTTTCGTTATGTATGCTCTCAACCGCGGCACGGGCTTTACGCAGGCGCTTTTTATCAACTGCGATTCAAGCCTTTTGACCTATTCCTTTTACAAGCAGCCGAGGTGTATTTTAAAGCTGTTTCAGATTCGTCTGCGGGAGATTATTAAGGTGAATCTTCTGCCCGCCGCGGCAATAGGAGGGGGACTGGCGCTTTTGCTTTATGCGTCGGGCGGGACTGACAATCCGCTTAACTACGCGGTTTTGGTTGTCTCTACCTTGTGTATGAGCGTTTTCTTTTCGGTGCATTATCTTATGCTTTACTATCTCTTACAGCCATACAACGCAGGGACGGAGATAAAAAGCGGCACATATAAGCTGGCTATGGTGGCTACATATATCGTATGCTATGTTTTTATGCAGTTAAGATTTCCCACCCTAATATTCGGAGCGGCCACCATTGCGTTCTGCGTGATTTACAGTATTGCGGCGAGTATTTTGGTGTATAGGTTAGCGCCTAAAACCTTTAAAATACGCGCATAAATTAAAACCGCCGAGCGCTCGGCGGTTTTGCACATTATTTATCGTTAAGGCGGTTTTTACGGTATTTTAGGTAATCCTCAAGGATGATCACCGCCGCTACGGCGTCTATTACTTCCTTTCGTTTTTTGCCCCGCGTGTCGGTAAAATTTAGGGCGGTATGGGCGGATACGGTGGTACAGCGCTCGTCCCAAAGGACGGTTTCTTTTCCACTTGCCAAGCCTATTTTTTCTGCAATTTCCCTGCATTCCTCGGCGCGGCTGCCCGAGGAGCCGTCCATATTTTTAGGGTAACCCACCACAATTAATTCCGCGCCGTATTCGTCTGCAAGGGCAGATATTTTATTTATAAGCTTCCCGGTGTTATATTCGGTTATAACGGTTTTGGGGAAGGCAAAGCTTTCGCCGCTGTCCGAAACGGCGATACCCGTGCGGGCTTTTCCGAGGTCGACCGACATTATAATCATTATTTATCTCCTGCTTTGGTGTTTCCGCCCATAAAGGAGGAAAGGCGGCTCCGCTTGGGGATAAGAGCCTCGGGCAGGTGGGAGACGTCGTTATAAAACACAACCTCGGGGTTTAAGTCCTCGTCAAACCTTATAAGGCTTACCGCTGTGTTTTCACTCCACGGCATTTGTGAAAGCTTACTTATATCACCCTTTAAAAGACGGCACAAAAGACAGCGTGTAACGCCGCCGTGGGTTGTGCAGGCAACCGTTTTTCCGGCATTTTCCGCGGCGATTTTTGTAACCGTGTTCCATATGCGCTCGTAAGCGTCCCGCATTTTCTCGCCGCCCTCGGGGGCAAAATCCTCGGGATGGTTATCCCATGTGTCCGCAAGCCCGGGTATGGAATTAAAGGTCTCAATAAAGGGCTTGCCCTCAACAATACCGCCGTAAAGCTCGATAAGTCCCTTTTCGTCTATCGGCTTTATGGGCTTGTTTCCTATTACCGCAAGGGCGGTCTTTTTTGCACGGATAAGGGGGCTTGTATAAACCTTATCAAGCTTTATATGATTAAAACGCTTTGTTAAATATAAAAGCTGCTTTGCTCCCGTTTCGCTTATATCGAAATTTGAAGTGCCCTGAAAGAGACGCTTTACATTGCCGATTGCCTCGCAATGGCGCACCATATATATTTCCGTCATTTTTTATCTCCGTTCTTTTTGCAATATTATATGTTTATGAAATATAAGAGCCTCCCTTGCCTAAAGGGAGGGGGACCGCCGAATGGCGGTGGAGGGATTTATTAAGTCACTAACTACAATATAACATTTTTTATTAAGCTTTTCAAGCCTTTTATCACAGATATTCAGTAGTGAAGCTGTAAGCAAATCCGCGGACCTTCGGAAAGCAGCAAGCTATTTTACACCTGCTTTGTAAAACAAAGCCGCTGACAATTATCCACAGGCTGTTAAGCAGTCCCTAAATTTATCCGATTGACAAAATGCTGTTTTTGGAATATAATATGAGCATATAATAATTATTTGAGAGGAACGCGTATGTTTTCAAAAAAACACATATCGTTTTTAATTATATGCCTGATACTTGCTTTATCGCTTGCGGGTTGCAGGGACAAAGAGGATCATTCAAGCTCGCTTGTGGTTCCGGGCGGAGAGGATTTGACCCACAGCGACGTAAGCTCGGCTGATACTTCGTCGGACGCGGTCAGTTCAGAGCCGACACAGAGCAGTCAGGCAAGCTCCGTGACGTCCTCAAAGCCTGTTAATCCGTCTGTTTCAAGCACCGCTTCGCACCTGCATTCCTTTAAAATAACGCGCGTTGCGCCCACCTGCACTGAGGATGGATACACGTTTTATCAGTGCGTTGAGTGCGGCGAAACAAAAATCGAAGATTATATTTCCAAAAAGGGGCATAGCTGGAGTGAGTGGAAAACCGTCACAGAGCCCACAACCGTAAGCACGGGCTTAAAGGAACGCATCTGCACGGTATGCGGTGAAAAGGAGACAGAAGTAATTGTAATGCTTGCTCCTGATTACTCCGCTTTGCAAAAAGAGCTTTTTAACCTTGTCAATAACGAAAGAGCTAAAAACAGTCTTGATAAGCTTGAATATAATTCAGAAATGCAGACAAAAGCCGATGCTCGCGCTCAGGAAATAATCGAAAATTTCGTTGTTAAACAAGACGAAAATTATTCTGAGAATATTTATAAGAGCGATGTAATCCCTGACGGCGGCTTGACCGCAAAAGATGTTTTTGAGTTCTGGTTAAATTCAGAAGAATTTAACAAAAATATTTTGTATGAAAAATTTACCCACACCGTGATCGGTGTTACCGTAAAGGACGGAAAATATTATTGGGTGCAGATATTTATCGGATAAATCACGCATAGAACTAATCAAGCCGCGGTCTTTTGACCGCGGCTCAGTTAGAGATTGCCACAGGCAATCCGCACCCTCGTCAGAGGGAGGCAAATTACAGTTTATCGACACTCTGTTGCATGTGTTCCGTTACAAATAGATGCCTATTTCAAATCAGCGGAAATCAAATGGCTACAAAGCCTAAACTTACAGGCACAGCAAGCCATTAGTTCTAATCATCAATTCTTTAGTTGCGGAAATAAAAGCCGATCCGATAGGTTGGAATTAGGCTTCTGAATGTTCGCTTTCTTTCGGATCTTCGTCACACAAACAATCCTTAAACAGGTTGAGTTTGGATTGCAGAACCACTTCTAAGCGGGTTACTGCGTCTATCGTGTCACGCACTGATTTGTTTACCTCAAATAATTTTTCAGTGTCGACCGTTGGGTTTTCAACCGTATCATCAGTGCGAGGCTTGGAATTTACTACCTTTTGTATTTTTTCACCTTCGGCATTTAAGATGTGGGAAAGCGCCGCCTGTTCCAGCGCAACGGATTCAATGATATCGGTGATAGCTTCACGGCGTTTAGTATTGCCGTGTTTAATTTCGGGCATGCTCATAAATATCTACTCCATTTTTTTATGATCATCCGGACTCTATCGGTTTTGACGACGGAGAAGTGGATTCTCTATATTTTATGTTACTCTTTGTATTTTAGTGAAAGCAGTATTGAGCGCGAAAGGGGTACAGGTCATAACGCATCGGGAATAACAAATTGTCCTTAGATGTCATATTATGTTATAACTGAAAGCTTTTCATATTAAATGAGGAGAAGGTGGAAAACATATATGACCACGTTGAACTATACCGCCGATTATCCGATTGATGCAATGGGATTCCGGATTGAAGGCATGGCATTTGATGGCTGCCATTATTATTTTTCTGTATTCTGTGACAACATTATTCTAAAATATAATTCCGATTTTGAGATGATTAGAAAAATAGAAACCGTCCGCAGATATTCCTGTATTTGTTATGACTATAAGGAAAAATGCTTTTGGGCAGGCTCAAAAGAGCATTATGGCTGTATATTTAAACTGAATTGCCGTTTTACAGAAATTGATCGAATCGATCTTGGATGCGAGCTTTGCGGAGTGATCAGCGGATTGTCTTATAATTGCGGCGATGACAGCCTATTGATTGCTGTAGCAGACCGCGTTGTGAAATTAACAAAATATAATAGAAATTTACAGGTGGTATGCACATTCCCAAATTGTTATGTCACGGGTGTATTATCCATTAGTCCCGGAATTTTTATAACGCTTTTAAAAAACGGTCATCAGTATACGTATATAATTGAAGAGGGTAAAACACAATGCCGTGCTTTATCTGCACCGCCGTGTTTCCTGATAAAGGGTATGATTTTCCAACCGTGTAGCTCAGACGATTCTATAAACTTGTCGGTTCTTGCAACAAAGTGTGGCCGCTATCCCTATATTCTTACGGTAAAGTTATGTCTCTGTTCACTGGGATACAGGCCTGATTGCTGTAACTTTTGCATTTGCCGAAAATGCTGTGACAATTGCCATACCGATGAATGCCACGGTAAAGAGGATATACTTGAGTCCATTGCCCGGGAAGAGGCCGCACTGTCACATATTCTGAACGCCGAAGGGGAAAAACTGCAAAAGACTTTGGAATCTACCGATGATATCGATAAAATCCTCTGCGTTAACAAGGAA
>JBJEOD010000331.1:0-6584 GCA_051880535.1 Acutalibacteraceae bacterium
TTGCCGAATATGGGAGCATCGTTCTCGGAGCAATGTACAGTGAAACGCACGGATTGCTTTTCAAATATGCATATGTTATAATATCTAAGAACCTTGTGGGTTCAAGTCCACATCAGAATTTTGCGGTGGCATCTTTTTTGCTACCTCTTGACAGAAAATCAGGTTATGCTTTCAGGCGTGACCTGATTTTTGTTTTATTCGAAGATGGGAATCGAACAAGAAGCAATAACAAACAGTCCGGCGGACTGTTTGTGCGACGCGGCAACGAGCGAAAGTGAGGCGATAGGCACGGAAGTGCCGAGACAAATTCCCATCACCCGCTCCAACCGAGAGCCTCGGTACGCAGATGCGTAGTTGGGGGTTCTTCTTTTTTGCGGTTTTTTCTCGCGCGTTTAAGCGGTATCTTTTTGTTATCTCTTTGCATCAAAGTGGCTGTCGGATTAAGACGGCAAAAAAGACGATCGGGCGGCCCAAAAAAGGGTTGCCCGATTGCTTACTTTACTGTATAATTAAAATGGTTAAAGCTATTCGGAAATTTGGTTTAATTATACAATGTTACTATCATCAATCAAAGGTGTGATTCAATGAGCAAAGTGTTGGGTTCGTGGAGCGGTATGCGAAAATATCTCGAGCAGGAAATGCTTGCTGAGTGTTTGAAAGGCAGAATCAGATATGGATGCACGACCTATGTCGGTATGGACAGTTGCAAAGTGTTTGAAGTCTGTATAGACGATAGATCTGTTAAGCGTTTTTCTTGGGAAACTGTCAACACTTATTTTATAAACAATGGATTAAAGGAAAACACAAATCCTGTCGGTGAAACAGAGTATTGGAGTGAATTTTGGCAGCTTTTAGATAGTACTCCGTTAACGTCACGAACGGAATATACAGACGAAGAGTTCTGTGACGCCCTTGATAAATACCGTAATCAAGATGTGAGGGCCAGTATACGTTCTGATAACCCATTGATAAGAATGTTTGCAGTTTTGGATAGAAGAATCGGAAAACGTACTCTTTCATCTATTAAGGCTTCGGTTGCCGAACAACCGCAATGGTTGCAGCAATTCTATCGTTTAAGAATGGATATGGAATCTGTTGTAGATAATTATATTTAAAATAAAGATATACAGCAAAGAATGCAAAGCATTTCGACTTTTCCGCAAAAAAGATCATATTCGCATCAGCGCTTAAAGAATAATAAAAGGGCGCTTTTTTATTTTTAAAAAAGTTTGAAAAAAATTGAAATATTTTCCTCTTAATGTTTACTTAATATATAGGAGGATGTTTAGGTGGATTGTGTTATTGAGGATTTTGAAATTGTTGAGCTGCTGTTCAACCGCAATGAAAGCGGATTAGGGGAAATATCCCAAAAGTACAAAGCGCTTTATCGGAATATAATAAAGCAGTTTCTCGAGCGTGAAGAGGATATTGCCGAATGTGAGAATGATGTTCTTATGGCTCTTTGGAGTTCAATTCCGCCTAACTGCCCTAATAAGCTACCTTCATATATATGCCGCATTGCAAGAAATATCGGAATAAATAAATACAAATACAACACTCGCGCCAAAAGAACGGCGGGATATGAGCTTGTAATTGAGGAGCTCAGCGAATGTATACCTGACGTGAGCATTTCCTCCGACCATACGGTTGCTCTTGAAGAAAAAGAGCTTATCGAAGTCCTTACAAGGCTTATAGAAACTCTTGATACAAAGACGAGAACGCTTTTTGTAAGAAGATATTATTACCTTGAAACAGTTGAAAGTCTAGCGAAAAGATACGGAATTTCCCAAAACAAGGTTTCCGTTACCCTTTGCAGGGCAAGAAAAAAGCTTAAAGCGCTTTTGGAAAAGGAGGTATATATTAATGAATAAAAAAGCGGACGCCGAGAAGCTTTTCAGAGCATTTGAATTGCTTGACGACGTAATTCTGGACGAGGCTTTTGAGGCGGACAGCAGGCAAAACCCGAAAAAGCTTGTAAAGGTCGAGAAAAAACCCGTTTTGACCTTTTATCCTACTGTAAAAAGGGTGGCGGCGGTATTCCTCTGTGTGTCCGTCACGGTCTTATCCGCGTCTACCGTAAGAAAGCTGGAAGGCTTAGACGGTCACACGGTGGCTCCTGCGGGCGAAGGCTCATCTTATGAGCAGTCCTCTTCCTACTCAAACCCTGATGTGGGTTCAAAGCCCTCCTCTCCTAAGCCACCAGACAGCGGCGATTCCTCCTCACCGCAAAACACAGACGGGCAAACAAGCTCTGCTCCGTCGTATACAGATAATAATTCCTCTGCTCCGTCAGAAGGCTCGTTGGGTTCGGATAATTCGGGTGTTTCCGACGGCTCAGACGTCAGCAGCGGCTCTGAAAGCACGGCTCCTGATGACGAATTTAAAATCAGCAGTCTTGATATGCTCAATTATTACACTGCAAAAAAGATTCTTGAGGATAAATCACTTCTGCCGACTGCGGGCGGGGGCAAGCCGACAGTAGTACCCCTTGCCGACAGCAGGTCAGCGAGTATTCTCAATCTTTCGGATAATTTGATTCAATATGCCGTGATTGACCGAAATACCGAGTTTACGGTCACTATGGTGACATATTTTACTTTGATACTGCTCGACGAAAACGGCTTTTTGGCGCAAAAGCTGGGGGGAACAGGTCTTGTTGAGGTCGTGATAACGGAAAACAATTTTGAAAATATGCTTACCTTCAAACGGGGAAACAGGTATTATTCCTGTCTTTTAGACTATGAAACCGAACTTCCCGCGCCGAACCTAAAAGTCTGCCACTTTACCACTCATAAATATATCAGCGGATTTAATATTATGAAAAATTTCAATCAAGATGCTTATTATATGTTTGATATTAAATACGATGGCTTAAAGGTTATAGACTTCAGATGTTCAAGCTCCATCGGAGACGCCGCACGTCCAATTGTCGATAGTATAAAGTTTATTGATGACCTTTGTGTTGTGGTATTTACGAATCAGAGCTTTACTATAGCAGGGCTTGAGGGAAGCTTCAAAAAAGAAAGCGCTTAACCGCTTATCTGATTGTATGTAAATTGGCAGTTGTTGGTTGTATATATGTTTAAAATGAAAGGTTTTGTTGTTAATGAGGTTAAAAAGAATTCTTGCAATAATACTGTCTGCTTCGGTTATTTACTGCGCTTTGCCCGCCGCTCTGTTTACCGTAAACGCTCAGACAGAGTATACTGCGGACTGTTATACATACACGGTTTCAGACGGTAAAGCAACAATTACAGCCTGCTCGGGTTACCCTGCGGGAACTTTCTACATCCCGTCCATGCTCGGCGGTTATCCCGTGACTGCGATAGGTGATAATGTTTTTAATTCTTTGTTTGATGTGAAAAGCGTTGTGTTTCCCGATACCCTGGTTTCAATCGGAAGCAATGTGTTTAATAGCGCTTCGTGTCTTAAAGAGGTAATATTACCCGAGGGTCTTAAAAGTATCGGCGATAATTCTTTCAGGGAAGGGGGAATTGAAGCTGTAACGATACCAACCTCTTTGGAGAGGGTAGGTAACGGTGCTTTTTCATTCGGTTCAATTGTACGAATTAATATAAGCAGCCTTGAAGCGTGGTGCAAGATTGATTTTGCAAGCCCGGTTTTCCAATCTAAAACTGATCTATATTTAAACGGACAAATGATTCAAACCTTGGTTATTCCCGACGGAGTAACTGAGATTAAAAAATACTGCTTTAACCGTCCGAATTCTATTACGCGGGTTGTTATTCCTGACAGCGTTACCGATATTGGTAGCTATACCTTTGCAGACTTAAAATATCTCACCGAGGTGAGCTTTGGCAATGGTGTAAAAAGCATCGGTGAATATGCCTTTAATAAATGCACGAAATTAGCGTCGCTCACATTACCCGACAGCTTGAATACCATTGGTGATTATGCGTTTAATGAGTGTGAAAAATTAGCGTCCCTCGATTTAGGAAAGGGTGTTTCCGAGATTGGATGCTGTGCCTTTTTAGGTTGTACTGCCCTTACAGGGCTTGTTATACCCTCGAACGTTAAGACCTTGAAGACAGGCGCTTTTTCAAACTGTTCTTCTATTAAAGAGCTTGTAATACCTTCAAACGTGACAACCTTGATGAGCGGAGTTTTTCTAAATTGTTATTCGCTTGAAAGCGCAATAATAGACGCAGAAATAACCGAAATTCCGGAAGGGTTGTTCAAAAGCTGCAGTAAGCTTACCACAGTAAAATTACCGGATTCCGTGACTGCGATTAACGATTATGCTTTTCAGTACTGCAATGCACTTAGCAAGCTGACAATCCCGAAGGGAGTAAAAACCATAGGGAAAGAAGCAATCAGTAATTCAGGCATAACAGAGCTGTATATAAGTGACCTTGCGGCGTGGTGCGAAACGGATATCAAATCAACTTTTGTTAATAACACATCTTTTTATTTAAACAACGAGCTTTTGACAGTGCTTAATATACCCGACGGTGTAACCGCAATAAAACAATATGCTTTCAGCCGTTCCACATTTACTGCCGTTCATATTCCTTCAAGCGTCAGGGAAATTGGTGAAGATGCTTTTATGGGTTGCAAAAGCATAAACGAAATCCGTATTGATAACGGAGTTGAAACAATCGACACAGCTGCCTTTTCAGGGTGTACTTCTCTTGAAAGTGTTATAATTCCGAATACTGTTGAATCGATCGGTATATACGCTTTTTCAAGATGTTCAAAGCTTGCCGACATAACCTTATCCGATAATATGACCGATTTGCCGAATTTTGCATTTGAGAATTGCACAAACCTTAAAAGGGTTGTGCTTCCGAAAAAACTAAAAAGTATCGGAGGATATGTATTCAATAAATGCACATCGCTTGAATATATAGATTTGCCCGACAGTATATCCCAAATCGGCGCTTACGCATTCGCGGACTGCACCTCCCTTAAGAGGGTTGATTTACCGGTCAGCCTTACAACGGTGCCTGTCGCATTGTTTAATAACTGTACTTCGCTTGAAGAGGTTGTATTTCATAAAGGATTGACTTCTATAAAAAATTCCGCATTTTTCAAAACAGCTCTTCGCGAGGCTCGCCTGCCGGACGGATTAAAAGCAATTTATGCCGCCGCATTCAACAATTGCAGCAATTTGACCGACATATATATTCCGGATAGCGTTACAGTAATTCAGGATTATGCCATCGTCAAAACGGCGAAAATTCACGGCAGTATTTTTTCCTTTGCCCAAAAATACGCTACGAATAATTCAAATACATTTATTGTAACGGGCATATTTACGCCGAAGGTTAAGCTTGTGGGTGCGACTAAGGTGTTGTTTGAGGAAATAGAGGGACTTGAATACAGCACTGACTGCATAAGTTGGCGGTCAAGCGGTGCTTTTGACGGATTCAACGAGGGAGAAAGCTGTAATATTTATTTCCGTGTAAGCGGGAACAGCCTTATCGCATCGGTAAGCGTACAGTTAAACGGTCAGGATGAAATTACCGATCCTGACTCAACCCATCTTGTATGGCTTAAAAGGAATCTGCTGAGCGCACAGGAATTTAATAATTACGCCGCGGATTTTAACGGCGACGGTTCAATTGATATTCGTGATATGGTGCGACTTAAAAAAATGCTTTCAAACCTTTAGCGGATGATTTATTCCCGCGTTGCGGAATGTAAGAGGTAATTGAAGTCTCGTAAGCTTGAGGGTTTGGGAAGCGAAAGCGGCTAAAAATAAAAAATAAGACAGAATCGCACTTTAAGCGGTGCGGTTCTGTTAAATTATTATTGACTTTTGGAGCTGATTGTGTTACGATAACTAAGCGGGTAAATTTGCCTTGCATATTTTTTTATAAATCTTATGTTTCCGTAGCTCAGTAGGATAGAGCGACCGCCTCCTAAGAGTTTGTTCCACCTCTCGCCTTTCGCAAAAAGGCGGGAGGTGCGTAGAATAAAAATAACCGAATATTGCTAAATGTCTCTGTACCTCAGCAGGATAGAGGGTCCGCCTCCTAAGCGGAACGCCCCCGGTTCGAATCCGGGCAGGGACGCCACAAACAACGCCGAAAGCCTTGATTTTTCGAGGTTTTCGGCTTTTCTTATTTTCCGGCATCATTCAATCTTAACTTTTTCGTTTTGCTATCACTTTTGCCCCGTTCTTGCTAAAAAAGGCGAAAGGTCGTGCTAAGAATTATTAGCAGGAAAATCGCTGTTTTGCTAAGAAAAAAGGCTCCTCTGCTAATTTGTACCTCAGACACGGTAAAAATCCTTGCTAATTTACAGGGCGGCAGTTATGCTGTTAGCCCTGCAATATTTGAACTACGAACTTGTTGTCTTTTGTTTGCCAGATAGTCTCAATAAATCGCAAGGTTGCTTATTTGTTCTATACTGTTACAATGAAGATAGTGGAGGTGCCAATATGAAGAACAAAAAGTATTATATCAATCTGACCGAGCAGGAACGCTCTCAAATCATTCATTCGCTTATAGATAAAAAGAACGCACTTATGGCTCAAGGCAGATACACCGACGCTGTTGATGAGGTTATCTGCAAGGTGCTTTCAGCAAAGAAAAGAAAACTTAAAATCAAATATATCT
>JBJEOD010000332.1:0-1528 GCA_051880535.1 Acutalibacteraceae bacterium
GCTTTACATGCTCCAAATCGGTAGGGAAGTAGCCCATTTTTATGCGGTTCATAAGCCGCGACGCTTCCTTGGCGTTTATCCCGCTGTTTGTAGGGAGAAGCTCCGCAAAAGATTTTATGGCTGAGACAAGCGCCATATAGTTTCCGCCGTTTAAGTAATCAAACTTCTTTACTGCGTCGGACATTTTTTTTGCGGTTTTAATAAGCTCCTCGTCACCGTATTCTTCAAGCGAATGCAACAATTTAGGAATTTCCTCCCAGAGTGTTTTTGCTGTCAGGTGAAGCTGTATAATATCCGAATACTCCTCACCTGAGCCGCTGCCGCGGTGTTCAAGATATTTGGGATACTCCTCATTCAGCTCCTCTGCGAGCTTTATAAGCTGAGTTTTTCCGGCCTCAAGCTCCTCAAGGCAAAAGCAGGTCTGCATTTCAGTGTCACTCATAGCTGTCCTCCAACCGATATTTTTCGAGGCTTATAAGCAGCTTTGCGGATAACGTACCGTCGGAAAGACGGTAGGTAATAATGCCTCCTCGCATAAACTCGGGATTTTCCTTTTTATCCTTTATAAGCTCCTCATATTCCGAAAAAATATCCTGCTTTGCAATTTCCTTTATTAAGGGATTGTTACAGCAGCGCAGATTATTCGTCAAACTAAGAAACGCGTCTACGGCAAACGCCTCATCGGAATAATAAAATGCCGCTTTGTCGTCCGTCAGCTTAGTTAATTCGTCTGTTGTAATTTTGACCCGGTATACGTGTGTGCCGCGCTCATCCTCATATCGGTACATATTTCGGACAATGATTAGGTCAAGCTCTTCTGTCAGAACATTTCCGGCAATATGCGCCTTCTGATTTTCATAGCTTAAATCAGGGCTGAATACAATATCTCCGTCTGCATTACAGTAAACAAAATCCGAAACAGCGATTCTGCCGTCAAATTTGACCTTATAAAAGCATTCGGGTACCGTAAAATCAAAATGACCTATACCGTTCTCCCTTGCCCGTCCCTCGTTATATATCTGATTTCCCAAAAGACTGTCGTTTTCGGGAACGAAGGAACGGAAAAAGGGGAGGGCGCTCAATGTACCTACGGTGTTTGGGTCGGTTTCACCGTGAAAGCGGTCCCTGCTGATACCTAACTTACACTGCTCTTTCTCTTTGCAGAGAGAATAAAGCTTTTCCAAGGCAGAGATAAATTCGGGATTGTGCTTTGCACCGTTCACATAGCATACAAAGCTTTTTACCCGTACACCGTATTTCTTCAGACAGTAAACCAGATAGTCCAATTCACGTGAAGCAAGAGACGGCTCGCCGCCTGTAAGGGTAAGCTGTCCGATTTCGGCGACATTTGCAAGCAGATGCGAAAGCACCTCGCAGGAAACCGATTTATCCTCGCTCTTTCCTCTGAGACAGTGCTTGCAGCTCATATTGCATTTACGCGTCAGCTCGATAAAAAGATATTTAAGTATAAGCCTCATCTTCCACCAACTCCAGCCTTCTGTAATTTATCCGCCTGTAGACAAAGCCC
>JBJEOD010000333.1:0-6563 GCA_051880535.1 Acutalibacteraceae bacterium
TGCCCTTCACAATGCTCGCACCTTTAAGTTACTGTCCTTAAGGGTACGATGCATTATTAACCGCCTTTTTAAAAAGCAAAAGCAGATTCGCGACATTGAGGGAAAGCTTAAAGAGGAAGGCATAAAAATATCCTCTGATATTGCGGACAGGGTTTCCTTGGCGGCGGATCAGGCGCTTAAAGCGGCTGAAAATACCGACGCTGTTTTGCGCGCTTTCGGAGACGGCGACGCGACAGGCGGAAATACCGAAGCGGATGAAGCTCTGCTTGACAAGGTACGGCAGAATGAAACCCTTAAAAAGATTTCCGTTATTTTAGGCAGATACCGTGAGATAATCGCCGACAAGCGGAAAAACAGCTTTTCCTACGGGCTCGGAGAAAAATACGATATTATCTGCGGCAATGACATAAACAACTGTTTATCGTCAGAGCTTGCGCTGCTCTCTATGCCCCAGACCGAAATACTGTTTTTTAAGCGGTATCACGAAAAGCGTTTACAGCAGTATCGCAGGCGTGAGCCTTCCGTTAAGGGTGACGGAGATATAATTGTTTTAATTGATGAAAGCGACAGCACGTGCGGAATCGCTCCGTGGATAAAGGCTTTTGCTCTGGCGCTTATGGATATTGCCCTGCACGGTAATAAAAAGTTTGCGCTTATCCATTTTGCAAACAGCTTTAACGTTAAGGCAGATATATTTGAAAAGGGTAAATATACCACCGACGATATTCTGTCCGCGGCGACGCATTTTTTCGGCGGCGGAACCGACTTTGAAGCTCCGCTTAATAAGGCTATGGAGCTGATAGGGGACAGCTTTGAAAACGCCGACGCGGTAATAATTACGGACGGTCAGTGCGAGGTTTCAGATAAGTTTTCGGAGAAATTCCGCGAGGAAAAGCTTAAAAACCGTGTTACTGTGACAGGTATATTACTTGATAAGCTCTCCTCCTGCGGCGATAGCCTTGTGCCGTTCTGCGATAAAATTTACCGAACAAGTAAGCTTTCCGAGGACGAAATTGCGCTCGATATTTTGGGAAAGAAGGTATAGGTTATGAAAAAATACATACCTATCGAGCCTACCGAGAGCGAAAACAACCTCTGTCTTGAGGTGCTCTATTCGAAAGGCGGATATAACTGGTTTAACGGCGACTCGGAACGGCGCGGTTATTATCTGCACTGCTCGCCGGTATTGCTTAAATGTAGTAAGCTTGATAACGGGCAGGAATATACCACAAAAACCTTCGCTGTCGGAAAAGGATATAAGCTGCTCTTGAAAGAGGTAAGCAGAAGATCCAAAAAGGCTGAAAATGAGGCAAATAGCCTCGCTGAAGAAAAAGCCGATTTCATTGTTGATAAGGTATGCAGGCGATATGGCTTAAAGCTTTCGGCATAGGAGAGATGAAAATGGGAAAAGGAACGATGAACTGTAAAGACTATATAACAAAATGCGGGTATTATCTCGACAAGGATTATGATGAGAAAGTCGGCGGAGAGTTTTATTTTCTTTTGCTGCCGCTATTAGGCGATAAGAAGTTTTTTTATGTAAAAGATAATTTTGACGGTTCTTTTACTGTTGAAGGCGAATGTTATATAATTACAAATGAAAATGTTTTAAGGCGATATATAACGGACGCTCAAAAAGAACTCAAAGGAAAACCGATTTGGTATTATCATACCGACGAAAAAGGTAAAATTGTCAGAAAAGAAAAAGTTGCCACGTAAAGAAAAAGATGTCTGCCTGTACCGTTAGGTGCAGACGGACATCTAAAAAATTATTAATATTAGATATTCAATTTATAAATTAACTGCAAAACCGTATAATATATAACATATTGTGTTGTATTTGTTGACAAAACGAACACAATGTAATATAATAATGCTGTAAGGAGGTAATGGTATGGCACAGTCTACTTTCAGTGTCAGAATGGATGAGGATTTGAAGAAACAGTTTGATTTTCTTTGTTCGCAATTCGGAATGACAGCAAGTACAGCGATAAATATATATGCCCGTACTGTCGTAAGAGAACAAAAAATACCGTTTGAAATTAAGTACGAGGGCAGGACGGTAAGCAGAGACCAAGGAATTGAGGCTTTCAACACACTTAGAGCATTGGCAAAAGAAAAAGGTGTCAGCGATATGCCGCTTGAGGATATTAATTCCGAAATAGATAAGGCACGCAGGGAGGCGGAATGATGAAGTGCTATGCGGTAATAGATACAAATGTACTGGTTTCCGCACTTATTTCAAGCCATGACGACGCTGCAACTGTTCGGGTTATTACAAAGGTGTTGACAGGGGAGGTTATACCCTTGTACAGCACAGAAATAATAAGAGAGTATAATGAGGTTCTTCGCAGACCGAAATTCGGATTTGACGAGAGCTTGATAAAGGTATTGCTGGACGCTTTTGAAAAATTCGGTGTTTTAATTTATCCGTCTGATTCAGGAGAAATACTTCCGGATATGAAAGACCTGCCGTTTTACGAGGTCGTACTTGAATGCAAGGATGATTCGGCATATCTTGTTACCGGGAATATTAAGCATTTTCCGCTGAAACCGTTTATTGTTACTCCTGCTCAATTTTTGGAATTGCTTGAAAATAACTAAAAAAGAAACCGCAGATTTTCAAATTTGAAAGTCAGCGGTTTTTATTTATGCCTTAATTACTGTAGCGAGCTTTTCGAGCCCGTGTCTTTCTATATACCTGTGAACGGCGACAATATCGTTAAATACCATTGCCTCGGCGAAATATTCGGTGTAGGTAAGCGTATCCTTTAACAGCGGATATTTTTCTCCCGTGTTTACGGCAATATAGTATTTTTCTCTTTTTCCCATATCATTACCCCCAAAAACGCTATCCATTATACCACAAAAGAAGCAAAATTCAAATGTAATTAATGCACGAATTTAAGGCTATTTTTTTGCCTCTACAAACCAAGCGTTTTCTTCGAGGAATATATTTGTTATATTGTTTCCGATGCGGCAGGTATACCGAATTCCCGCGCCACCCGCTTTAAGGGACGCGGCGCGGCAGACCTTTAAAACTTGGTCGATTCGGTAAACAGTTCCGTCCTCCCATTTTATACTTAACGGAATTATAGTGCCGTCAGCCTTAAAATTCGCGTAAACATCTACAAATACCTTACGGCACATACAAAAATCCTCCTTATCTAAAATAGGATACCGGGTGAATTATATTTTTCTCATAAGGGTCAAAGCCTGTAAGCTTTTCGTCCTTTAATAAAAACGCCTGTCTCACACAGTCCGAACCGAAACGGTCTTTAAGTCCGTCTACCACGTGATTAAGACGGTCTAATCTTTCGGCAAGCTCGTTGTCCTCAAACATATCAAGCTGAAAGGAATCGTTTTCGTCACACAACTCGGAAACGCTCACCGTAAGCGCACGGACGGGCGGCATTGTCTCAAAGCTGTAGTTGGAATTAAAGAGATTTAAGGCAGTGCTTTGCAGCTTTCTTGTGTCATTGGTCGAGTTTGACAGCTTGCTTTGCCGTGTAAAGGAAAACAGGTTTTTATCCCTTATTCCGATTGAAACAACCCGACCTTTCAGCCCCTGCTCACGAAGTCTGCGCGCCACGCTTTCTGCCAAAACATATTGCACCGACTTAATATCTTCCTCATTCATAAGGTCGCGCGGCGCCGTGATTCCGTTGCCTACCGACTTAATAAGCGGAGTACTGCCGCTTTCGGCAACGGGCGCGTTTTCGTATCCGTTTGCAAATGAGTGAAGAACATACCCCATCTTACCGAGAAAGGCGGCTAACATTTCGGGAGGGGCGTCGGCAAGCTCGCCGATGGTGTATATCCCGTGGTTTTTAAGCTTTCGCGTTGTCGCGGGACCTACCATTAAAAGGTCTGAGACGGGCAGGGGATATACAATCTCCTTGTAGTTATCTTTGTTTATAACCGTTACGGCGTCAGGCTTTTTATAATCCGAGCCGAGCTTTGCAAATATTTTGTTCCAGGATACCCCCACAGAGACGGTTATGCCAAGCTCAAATTTTACCCGTTTTCGTATATCCTCGGCGATTTCCTCGGGACTTCCGAAAAGCAGGCGGCTACCCGTCACATCGAGCCAACATTCGTCCAGTCCGAACGGTTCTATCATATCGGTATAGTCGGAATAAATACGCCTTAGCATTTTTGAAAAGCGGATATATTTCGGATAATTAGGCGGCATAACAATAAGCTTGGGGCAGAGCATACGCGCGTCCGCAAGGGACATACCTGTTTTTATGCCGTACAGTTTCTTTGCCTTTTCGTTCCCCGTAAGTACAATTCCGTGCCGCGTTTCCTCGCTGCCGCCCACAACCACAGGCTTATCCCTTATTTCGGGATGATATAAGCATTCAACCGAGGCATAATAACAGTTAGCATCACAGTGGAGTACAGACCTTTCCATAAAATCACCCGAACATATGTTCGAGAAATATAATAACATTTTTACATTCTCTTGTCAAGGGGAATAAGGTCGGTAATATTTACAATTTTTAATCCCTCTTTTTGAGCGTACCTGACCGTGTATGCCGTGCCGCCTGTTTTTTCCGTAAGATAACAAATACATAAGCTACTGATGTCCACAAGAAAACGGTTTCTCTTTTGCATACAGCCGTTAAAATAGTGGTCCGAAACGCAGACGGTTTTATCTGCTTTCGATTTTATTTTCTCATATCTTTTTATTTCCTTTTCTGACCAGTATTTTGTTTGCTCGGGGCAGGGAATAACAAGAATAAGCTTTATATCCCGGTATTTTCTTTTTAAGGATAAAACCGTTTCGGCGGCTTCAAGGTCGAAACCGACTGCACCTCCCGAACTGAAACAGCGGTAGCCGTTCTCATAAGCCTCGCATATTGCTTTTTTAAGCGCTTTTGATATTTGCTTTAATTCGCTATAAGGAATGTCCCTGTGTCCTGTAAAACAAGCGGTTTCTTCTTTCATAATCATATCTCCAATCATTTTTTGTTTATTATATCGCATACTGTGTATATAAATCAACAATACGCGATTAAAAATTTATTGTGTTGTGGATATAATTAAACAAAAAGGAAGTGAGGACGATATGATGACCGAAGATGAGATAAAGCTTGCCGAAATAGGAAAAAGAATAACCGAACGCCGCAAGAAGTTGGGTCTTACGCAGGAGGCGCTCGCCGAAAAGGGCGACCTTACACCGCAGTTTGTTTCATACGCCGAGGCGGGAAAACGCGCAATGCGCCCCGAAAATGTCATAAAATTAGCGAATGCGTTGGAGGTCAGCGCGGATTATCTGCTGACGGGCGATATAGTAGATAAGGATTTGCTTATTTTATCGGAAAAGCTCAGCACCCTTTCGCCCGAAATGCTTCGTATTGTTGAAAATATAATTGATGAGTGCAATAGGCTATAATATGTCGGTGAATGTCGGGGTATAAAAGTTTATTATTATAATCGGCGGAAACACAGAAATGCTTTTCGCATATTATGTATTGGCTATATGCGGAATATTTAATTTATCGGGTATACTACAAAAGCAGTTAGATTATTTGTATGATTTAAAACTCTTGACAATTTTTTTAATAAGCAGTATAATCTAATTGCAAGGGAAGTAACTTAGTGTGCTTTCCGCTTATGTAACAGCGGGTGTATCTCAGCCCATAAATGAGAAATTTATTCAGTGAGCTTCTCTTAGCTCAAAGTAAGAAAGTTAAAAGTGAGTGTTTCGCTACTCTGAATGCGAATGTAATAGAGGGCAAGCGTGCTTGTCCTCTTATTACTTGTGAGGGGAATATGAATAATATAGAATTTTATCAGGTGAATAATGATTATATAGATTATCTGTTGCCGTATGCTCCGCATTTATTTCACAATAAAAAGTACGGACAAAAAAATGAACGTAAATATATTGGCATAGTATTACATATTAATAATGTCAGTTATTTTGCTCCTCTCTCTTCGTATAAGGAAAAACATAATTCAATGAAGGAAATGCTGGATTTTATAAAGGTAAAGAATTATGCTGTTATAAACTTGAATAATATGTTTCCTGTACCTGAGTCCGAATATAAATATGTAAAAATAAGTGATGAGCCTGATGATAAGTATCGCTCTTTACTACAAGCAGAATATAGATATATTAAATCAATTCAGGAAAAGATAAGAAAAAATGCTGCGGTGATTTATAAACACAAATTAGCAAACGGCAATGCAACCGGATTATCCAGAAGGTGCAATGATTTTTTGAATTTAGAAAAGCTTTGTAAAGAATACAATAAATAATCTCTCTATTGGAAAGCGCAGGGAATGACAAAGGATATTATTGTTACACATACTTCAATCTTAATAATTAGTTTTTTAAATTCACATTATAACTCAAATACGCTATGAGTTATAATATATTGGCTTGGGCAAAAGCTCTGGGGCCATCGCAGGAGGGGAGCATATTCCCCGCCGCTTTTATAATTAAACGACACCGCCTACCCCTGATGGGTAAGACGGTGCTGTTTTTTATGCCGCTAAGGGCATTTTAATTTGATTTTTTCCGGCTCTGACGGACAGCTCCTGCGACTGCA
>JBJEOD010000334.1:0-1526 GCA_051880535.1 Acutalibacteraceae bacterium
AAGTTTATGTCAAGGGTGCCAACGATATTCGCTGGGGTATTGATATCCGCGGCGGCGTCGAGGCTGTGTTCTCGCCCGATAAGGAGGATGTTGACATAACCGACGACGATATGGACGCCGCAAAGGCTATTATCGAAACCCGTCTTGTCAATAAGAATATCACCGATTACGAGGTTTACACCGATTCCGACAATCATCAGATTATCGTGCGTTTCCCCTGGGCGGCGGACGAGAGTGATTTTGACGCCGCGGCGGCCGTTCAGGAGCTGGGCGAGACCGCTCTGCTTACCTTCTGCCGCAACGAGGATAAGGAAGACGTGATTTTAAGCGGTGCGCAGGATATTGAACGCGCACAGGCGGACGTCGATCCCGAAACGGGCGAGTATATAGTACGCCTTTATTTTACCAACACGGGAAAATCCAAGTTTGCCACCGCGACCGCGGAGCTTGTGGGAAGTAAAATTTCCATCTGGATGGACGATCAGGAAATTTCGGCTCCGACCGTAAAGACCGCTATTACCGAAGGAACCGCTTACATAGACGGTATGGCGGATGCTGAGGAGGCGAAGTCCCTTGCCGACAAGATTAACGCAGGCTCTCTGCCTTTCTCGCTTAGCGTTGACAACAGCAAGCTGCAGATAATCTCCCCGTCATTAGGCTCTGACGCGCTCAGGGTAATGCTTATAGCGGGCTCCGTCGCATTCGGAATTGTCTGCTTACTTATGATTCTGCGTTACCGCCTTAACGGTGTGGTTACCTCTATCGCCCTGTTGGGTCAGCTCGCGGGTACAATAGCCTGCATTTCGGGCTTCTTCCCGAATACCGACAGCTTTACCCTTACAATCCCGGGTATCGCGGGTATCATTCTTTCAATCGGCGTCGGCGTTGACTGTAACGTCATCGCGTCGGAGCGTATCAGGGACGAGTTCAAGAAGGGCAAGACCATCGACGGCGCTATCGACAGCGGCTTTAAGAACGCCCTTAGCGCGATTGTAGACGGTAACGTCACAATCGTTATCGTGTCGCTTGTGCTTATGGGTGCCTTCGGTACGCCTGACAGCCTTATCGCCAAGATCTTCTCGCCGATTATGTCGCTTTTGGGCTCCTCTATCACAGGCTCGATTTATTCCTTCGGATACACCCTGCTTGTCGGCGTTATATTCAACTTCATAATGGGCATTCTTGCTTCCAAGCTTATGCTGAAGAGTGTTTCTCAGTTGAAATTCTTAAGAAAACCCTGGCTTTACGGAGGTAAGAAAAATGCGTAATCTGACTATTGATTTCAATAAATCCTTTAAAAAGGTAATAATCGTATACGCGGCCATCTTCCTCGCGGGACTTGTTTTCGCATTTATTCCTTTCTTCGGCGTTAACCTTGATATTAACTTCCGCGGCGGCACAAAAATCGCCTATTCCTATTCGGGCGAGCTCGCCGACAGCGATATTGAGGAAACCGTTGGGGGCGTAATTGACAATTCCTTTACGGTTTCAAAAAGCACCGCGCTCGCGGGCGATACCCAAACCTT
>JBJEOD010000335.1:0-6531 GCA_051880535.1 Acutalibacteraceae bacterium
TATTTTAGGTATTGAAGCGGTAATAATAAGATAATTGTCCGCTTAAAGGTGATTGTATGCTTGATATTATAAGAAACCCCGATGATATTATAATAAGAACCGACTCGGGCGAATACAGCACGGGTCAGACCGACTCAAGTATCCGCTTTGAGATAAAAGAGGATAAGCTTAGGCTGTATTTAAAGGCAGATAAGGAATATCCGCGGTTTATTATACTTCGATGGAATCAAAAAGCCGATAGATCCTGTCGGGTTCTGGGAGACCGATGGGAACGCTCCTACGGCGATTTAATGTGGACCGGGATTGACCCCGAAAGATTTATGCCGTGGTATTTTCTTGTGACAGACGGAGAAGAAATAAGCGGCTGTGGAGTGACCGTGCGCCCTAACAGCTTTGTTTGTTTTGAATACGACGCAAGCGGAATTACCGCCTGGGTTGATGTACGAAACGGGGACAGGGGAGTTCAGCTTCACGGCAGAGAACTGCTTGCCGCAACCTTTGTTTGCAAAACGTATAAGGGTATTTCCTCCTTTACGGCGGCACAGCAGTTCTGCGCCTTAATGTCGCCCGACCCGATATTGCCCAAAGCTCCTGTATACGGCGGAAATAACTGGTATTATGCATACGGCGATTTTACCCGTGAGGGGCTTATTAATGATGTCAAGCTTATGGCTGAGCTGTCGGCAGGGCTTGAAAATCGACCCTTTATGGTTATAGATGACGGCTGGTCGGTTGAACGTTGCTCGGGTCCTTGGATACCTAAAACGGAGTTTGGGGATATGGGCAAGCTTGCCGACGAATTTAAGGCGCAGGGCGTAAAACCGGGTATCTGGGTTCGCCTGCTCCACAACAAACAGCTTGAAAGGGAGCACCCCAATTGGTGTATAAAACGCGGGGAAGGGCACCGCGCGCTTGACCCTACCGTACCCGAGGTTAAGGAGGAAATAGTCGCCTCGCTCAGACGAATAAAGGGCTGGGGCTTCGAGCTTTTAAAGCACGATTTTACCACCTATGATTTATTCGGAACATTAGGATGTTTTTTAAACGGCTCGATTACCAACGATTCGGACCGGCATTTTAAGGACAGAACCAAAACCAACGCCGAGATAGCTTTAGAGCTTTACAGGCTTATCCGCAAGGAAACCGAGGGTATGCTTTTAATCGGGTGCAATACTGTATCGCACCTGTGCGCGGGTTTGGTTGAAATCAACCGGATAGGGGACGATACAAGCGGTAAAAGCTGGAACAGAAACAGGGCGGTCGGTGTTAACACACTTGCATTTCGTTTGCCGCAAAACCGCCGCTTTTATATGGTTGACGCAGACTGCGTGGGTATTTTAGGCAAAAATATTCCGTGGGAGCTTAACCGACAGTGGCTTGACCTGTTAGCTAAAAGCGCCTCGCCTTTGTTTGTTTCCTGCGATCCCGATTCCGCCGACGATACCGTTAAAAGGGATTTAATGGCTGCGTTTGAGGTTTCTTCACGTCAAGCGGATTCGGCGGAGCCGCTTGACTGGGAATATAATAAAAACCCCTGCAAATGGCTCATAAACGGCACAGAAACCGAATATGATTGGATAAAAGAGTCGTATCCGCCCTTGCTTAAGTCGTATCCGCCTAATACCGATAATATAATTGATTGACCGAAAAACGAAAAAATAATTTGCCGCTGATGATTCCGATGTAACTGTCAGCTTATATTTTCGGGCTGTCTGCCTAAATCCTAATCGGTGTTCTTGCATATCCATTTTAAACGGAATAACGGACGGCTTCAACCTATAAAAATGATGCTTTTTTGATGCTGTAGCAGACGGAATCGTTACAAACGGTTGGTAGCAGATGCGAAATAAACCCCAATTTTCCGCTCTAAAGTTCTGAAAATCAGACCTAGTACATGGAGAAAATAGCATAAGAAAAACGGCTCAAACCCGCATGATTGAGCCGTTTTTTAGTGGGATTTGGCAAAAAATGAAGCTTAAACGTGAGAATAAATACTGAAAAAAGAGAAGTGCCTCAACTACGCGTTTGCGTGTCAAGGCACCCCAATGGCAAGAGACTACGAAAAAGATACATTTGCGTTTTTTGCAGAGGGTTTTGAACTCTTGCATCATACAAGGTGTTAGGAAATGTCGTTCGGTATCAAGATGATTTGATGTTAACGCTCACTGAGCAACAAAAAGAAACCTTTGAAAAACTCAAAGACTGCGAATCGGAGCTGTATGGAATGAATGAAGTAGAAGCATTTATCATCGGCTTCAAGCTGGCGGCAAGAATTATGATTGAAGTGATGGAGGAATTGCCGAGCATAAATGCATGAAAAAATGATAGTTGGTTAAACAATACGGTGCCGTATGTACAAAGCAGGCTGTATATCTGTGACTAAAAACGCAGGTTGGAAAATCAAGCAGGTGAAAGCAAAGGTGGCGTGCGCGCCACCTTTGCGGGTCACATCGGACGGCAGAACCGACCGAAAACGCCGTGTTTAAGCCATTTTTCGCCGTATTAGCTTGCCGCAAAATTAGGCGCTGTACCCGATATTTTAAAAGCTGTAATAAATGCTAAGTATTTCGACAAGCTAACATATACCGAAATTGAAAATCAGCAACGTTTAACCAATGGGAGCAGCAAACGCTTAGAATTTAAAGCACTTCAAAAGCTTCGAATCGGCGAAAATAAAAAACGGCTCAAGCCTTTTGCGGATGAGATATTGTCAATGGCTTTGCATTCAAATGGATTTAAAGCTTTCAGTAATATGCAGGCGAGCA
This sequence comes from Acutalibacteraceae bacterium, assembly GCA_051880535.1. Lineage (GTDB taxonomy): Bacteria > Bacillota > Clostridia > Oscillospirales > Acutalibacteraceae > UBA737. The sequence continues at coordinate 2,766 of JBJEOD010000335.1, forward strand.
GTGTTGAACTTACCTTGGAATATTTAGAACGGAATATGCGGTTGTACCGTTAAAAACGGTGCTTTTATCTACCGTCGCGATTTGCTACCCCTCTTTAATGGCGTTTAAAAATACCGTTTAGGTAGTTCTGACCTGGCTGAACGATTCGTTCAGTTGGCTTTCTTCCGAGGGCGGCACGAATCGGCGCTGTTGACAAAGGCTCCCTTATCACCTATGAGTCCCTGTTTCGGGGAGTCATCTGCACGCTTTATGTAGGCTTAAAACTGAATAACAATTTATTGCTCGGTTTGAATTATCGGGCGATAAAAAACATCTCATTTTGTCCTCTTTTGTACTCTTAAATGCGCGCGCAGAAGTACACAAATGTCAACAAATAAGCGTTGAAGTTGAAATAGATACGTAACATTTTTACATATGTACTGTGAGCGGCTCTGCTCCTGTAGGACATAAAAAACACCGCCAAACCGTATGGTTAAGGCGGCGTTTTAATTATACTGTAATACCGATAATGGAATTGTTATATAAAAATTCTTTCACCCTGTCAGGATTGCCGGTATTGTAAAAATCAACGAGCAATTCATTAAAGCGCTCCATATTGCTTTCCTTTACGGTAAGCATACCCGCTCCCGAGGTTATAAGCACTTTATTGGCTGCTATTAGGCTTGTACGCTTGTTTCCGTCCCAGAACAGTTGAGACCTTGCACCCCATGTAAAGACATTCAGTGCCCTTTCTGTTGCTGTATTGTCGGCGTTTAATATGCCGTCAAATTCTTGTTCGGCTTGCTCCCACATCGGCACGGGCGGGGTGTATTCTGTACCTGATATTTGTACGGCTCCGGTGCGCAGCTTGCCCCACTCCAAAGCTTCATTACGCGCTATATAACCGTTAAGCCTACAGAGATATTCAAGGGAGAGCGGCTCCGACATTGTATTTAGGCAGAAATTCCAAGCGTCACGCATATTTAAAATGGCTTGTATATCGTCAAGACGGACATTAGGGACATTAACACCCTCTAATATCGTCTTTGTCTGCGGAAATGTTACCGCCCTGTTTTCCATTCGCATACCGCAATATACATTTTCATCCCAATTCTTTTTTGCAAGAAATATATTTTGCTCTGGCGTTAAACTGTATTTATTCTCAAAAGTCATTACTTGCCCTCCGTATCCTCGACATATTCCAAAATATCACCGGGTTGACATTCAAGAAGTTTACAGAGTTTAGCGATAGTACGGGTGTCAATATCTCCACCTTGTTTGATTTTCTTGAATGTTGCTTGCCCTATTAAATTATCCTTTTTTATGGTATATGATGTTATTCCTTTTTCATTTAATAATTTCAATAATTTATCATATATAATTGGCATTATATCACCTCATTTAATCGTATTGAGGGGTCGGCGTTTTACAGACCCCTTTCCACCATATACAGTATATCACAACCTTATCTCTAATTCAAGTTATAAATTGCACAAACAATATCTCTAATCCTTGTGATGATTGACAATTGACTATCACCAATAATAGTGATATAATATACTCGTAAGGTCAAGAGAGCGAACCGCTCCCGACCAATAAATTAAAAGGAGTAAAAGACAATGAGCAAAACAGAAATGACAAGCAAGGTAAGAGAGTTAAAGGAGCTTAAAACAATGGCTGATGAGCTGTCGGCGGAGATTACCGCTCTGGAGGACTGCATAAAAGCCGATATGAGCGCGCAGGGCATTGAGGAAATGACCGTTGACATTTACAGGGTACGGTATAAGACCGTTAAGAGCAGCCGCTTTGATACCACGGCATTTAAGAAAGCAATGCCCGACTTAGCCGCCCAGTTTATGAGAGAGACCGAAAGCCGCCGCTTTACCGTTGCATAATGGGGTGATACATAATGCGAAAGTCTATTGAAATACCCGTAGAGACCGCCGCCGCCCTTGTTATGGCGTGTACCGCGATAGAGGACATATTAATCACAGGAACGCTCACAGAGGACATAACGGACGAATTAAAGCACATTCAGCCGTATCTTGACGGCTTTATGGAAATGGCATAAAGAAAGCCCCATACAGCAACACCCGACCAAGGAACGCTGTATAGAGCCGACCAACACCGCCGGAGCGGTTGAGTATATTATAACTTATCCGCTCCCCGGTTGTCAACAAAAGTTAACAAAATAATGAAAGAGGTATTAAAAATGCAATATCCAATTACAGAAGATTTTTTGCGGGAGTATGAATCGAAGATTGAAAAAGAGACAGGCAAGCCCATAAGCCCGAACCGCCGAGAACACGCCGCCGTTGTCGCACGGCTTATAAACGAAGCCTACATATCAGGCTATAGCGACGGCTTGCAAGCGGCGAAAGGATAGGGCAGATAATGAATACCTATACACCCGAAAGCATTAACAAGCCCAATACATACAATGTAGGCGGTAGAAATTTTAAGGTCAAGGAATATATCAAGTGTAAAGACAGCGAAACAGCGGAAATATTCTTTTTGCCTGTGGTTGACATTCCTATGATGTCGGATTATCAATGGGAATTAAACTGTCTCAAGAGCCGATTAGAGCACCCCGAACGATACCAAGCTACCGAAGATGTATACGCCGTCATTGGACGCTTAAAGCGGTGGTTAGCCGAGCATACGCCCGAAAGTGCTTAATAGTCCTCTAATATGGTACGCCAATGCCATATCGGAGCCGTACCGAATAAACCCGATACAATGTTTTTCCTTAACAAGTTAAAGCCGCTCCCAAAGAGTAAAAAGTATTCAAACGGGAGCGGTTTGTTATTTCTTAAGCACGCACCGTTTTACTATGTGGAAGTGCAAACGCTCTGCTTGCCCTATGATGATTCAGCGAATTTTTACGGCTGAAGCCCGGCGTTTATAGCACGGTCGTAAACCCCAAAAGCAGGGCAAAATTTAAGCAATAAACCCCAAATAAACCCCAAAACGGCATTTTTGAGGAAAAGAGAAAACCGCCTGACATCGCACAAATGGCTTTGTTAAGCGGTTTTTCCGTGTCTAAGGGCTATAAAAAAGATATTTTTGCGTTTTTAGCTGATGACTTCGAACCCTCACGCAATCAGTTGCTTACATACTTCAAGACCGCCGACGAATACCACTTTTATTTCATTTTTTGATTCGACAACTACACATTCGAGTATTTGACGCACAATTTCATCATCATACTCCATGGGATGATTCTGCATCGCTGTCGGTAATTTCAATCAGTGTTTTACATTCTGCATTTCGGCAAATCCACCTTTGTGCTACTTTGCATCGGCTGTCATGCCGTCTGTACATCTCACATCCGCAGTCAGGGCAAATAATCGGAACATCAAGCCGGAATATATCAGCGTTGCCTACATAATCGCTGAGGCGGGACTTATCTATTGTCCTGATCTGTTCCAGCAGGACGATGGACTCGCGTTGCAGGCCGTCAGTGTTTATCTTTACATGAGTGGGCAGCTTCGGTTTTGTTTTTCTGCTTGTAATTGCCGCCACAATCGTGGTCGGACTATGTTTATTGCCTCTGTCGTTTTGCAGAATAAGGACGGGACGGATTCCCATCTGCTCGCTACCGACCACAGGCGACAGATCGGCGAAGTAAATTTCGCCTCGTTTCACTTGTTTCATCATTGCCTCCGTAATAATCCGTAATAAGTATAAAGGCGGTCGTTTGGCTCAAAAAGTGAGTAAACGACCGCCTTGTTGTATCAATCGTTTTGTTTTCGCCGATATTTGTACCACGACACCCCTCGGCACA
>JBJEOD010000336.1:0-1517 GCA_051880535.1 Acutalibacteraceae bacterium
CTGAAAACCGCATTGTTCGGCAATGACAATATGGGAAAGCATTTAACGGAGCTTATGGACGGCAGATACGGAGAGGTTGCAGAACTGTGGTTTGATTGACGGTTTATGTAATAAGCCCTGCCGTGCATGGCAGATAGACAGGCTTTACAGCCCTGTTAAAAAGATGCAGCCTGAATGTCACCGTCTGATTTCAGACTTGGGCTCCGCATATGTTCCGCGAGGATGACCCTGAATTTTATACCTTAGTCGGCAAAGAATACTATCTGCCTTTAAAGTCAGGGATTTTTTCTTGACAAAGGAAAAATAATGCTTATAATTTGTATGGATGCGTTTCTATGAATGAGCTTAGACCTGTGGGCGCAGTGCCTAATGAGATATCAGGTAAGAATTTCAATTGAAAGCAGTTCAGAGAATTCCAATGTTAAGGTGTTTAACAGGCACTGCAAATAAAAATATACTTATCATATAAATAATTAATTGGAGAGTGAATTAATATGTCAGAAAACAGATACATAGGCGAATATCCCGTAATCGGAATAAGACCGACGATAGACGGACGCAGGGGAGTATTAGGCGTTCGTGAGTCGCTCGAAGAACAGACAATGAATATGGCGAAGAGCGCGGCAAAGCTTTTCACCGAAAACCTTAAATACTCTAACGGCGAGCCTGTAAGGGTTATAATTGCCGATACCACAATCGGCAGAGTAGCCGAAGCCGCCGCTTGTGCGGATAAGTTCCGCAAGGCGGGTGTGGATATTACCCTTACCGTTACTCCTTGCTGGTGCTACGGCGCGGAAACCATGGATATGGAAAAGGATACAATAAAGGCGGTCTGGGGCTTTAACGGCACCGAGCGCCCGGGAGCGGTTTATCTTGCAAGCGTGCTTGCAACCCACGCCCAAAAGGGACTTCCTGCCTTCGGAATTTACGGCAATGACGTATGCGACGCGGACGATACCGAGATACCTGCCGACGTAAGGGAAAAGCTTTTGCGCTTCGGCAGAGCGGCGGTTGCGGCGGCGACTATGCGCGGCAAATCCTATTTGCAGATAGGCTCTATCTGTATGGGTATCGGCGGCTCTATAATAGATTCAGGCTTTATTGAAGATTACCTCGGTATGCGTGTTGAGTCGGTGGACGAGGTGGAAATAATCCGCCGAATGACCGAAGGTATATATGATGAGGAAGAATATCAAAAAGCCCTTGAATGGTCAAGGAAATACTGCAAAATGGGCTTTGATAAAAACCCCGCCGAATTGCAGAAAACCGATGAGCAGAAGAAAGCCGACTGGGAATTTACCGTTAAGATGTGCGTTATCATAAAGGACCTTATGAACGGTAATAAAAATCTTCCCAAAGGCTGTGAGGAAGAGGCAGTAGGTCATAACGCGATTGCCGCAGGCTTTCAGGGACAGAGACAGTGGACCGACTTTTATCCCAACTGCGATTTCCCCGAGGCTCTGCTTAATACCTCATTCGACTGGAACGGAGCAAGAGAACCCTACATACTCGCAACC
>JBJEOD010000337.1:0-6486 GCA_051880535.1 Acutalibacteraceae bacterium
CTACGATATGGCGATAATTCTTGAAACGGCGCTTAAAAACCCGATTTGCAAAAAGGTTATTTCGACATATCAGTACACCACTTCTAAGACCGAGCAGCACCCAAACGGTATTCCGCTTTCGGCTACCCTGTTTGAATATATGTACGGCACAGAGCCCGAAACCGCGACGATTCTGGGCGGCAAGACGGGCTTTGTAAACGAATCGGGCTACTGCATTGCGACCTACGGCACAAACAATACAACCGGCAACGAGTATATAGCAGTGACCCTTAAAAATTCCTCCCGCTGGCCCGCCTTTTACGGGCAGATTGATTTGTATAAGCAATTCGCTGATTAATTCCGAATTAAATAAAAAAACGACAAGATTATTACCTTGCCGCTTTTAAGCATAATTTGTTGTAAATTGTAATTATATTTTATCTCATTTTTTGAAAAAGTCAAGAAAAATATGTAAAAATCGTGAACTTTCCGTAAATTTTTATATTTTAAACAAAAATACTTGTCTGCGGTTGTTGGATTTATGCCGCAATTTAACCTCTGCAGTAAAGGAGCGGTCATAAAATGCAGAAGAACGACGAAATTGAAATCGAAATAACCGATATGACCGACGAGGGCAGCGGCATAGGGCGTTACTGCGGTATGGCGGTTTTTGTACCCTGCACGGCGGTGGGCGACAGGGCGCTTGTAAGGGTGCTTAAGGTCAAAAAAACCTACGCCTACGGCAAGCTTATAAGCCTTTCTTCCCCCTCGCCGGACAGGACCGAGAACGACTGCCCCTCCTTTTCCCGCTGCGGCGGCTGTGTTTACAGGCATATTGACTACTCCGCAGAGCTCAGAATCAAATACTCGCGGGTATACGAGGCGGTAAAGCGCATAGGCGGCGTTGATATTAAGCCGTCGCCGATTATCGCTTCGGCAAGTCCCGACCGCTACCGCAACAAGGCGCAGTACCCAGTGGCAGAGGACGGCACGTTGGGCTTTTACTCCTTCCATTCCCACCGCATAGCCCCCTGCGACGGCTGTGCGCTGCAACCCGAAATTTTTGATAAAATTGCCGCCGTCTGTACCGAGTGGATAAGGCAAAACGGTATAAGCGTTTATAATGAGCAAAGCCACCGCGGCTTACTTCGCCACATCTATCTCCGCCTTGCGGAGAAGACGGGGGAAATAATGGTTGTCGCCGTGATAAACGGCAAAGACCTACCCTTTGCGGAGGATTTAAAGGAGCGGCTTTTATCGGTCTGCGGTGAAAGACTTAAAAGCCTGCAAATCAACATCAACCGCGACAAAACCAACGTTATTCTGGGGGATAAATGCCACTGCTTATACGGCTCGGAGTATATAACCGATATTCTCTGCGGCGTTAAAGTACGTCTCTCGCCCCTCTCCTTTTATCAGGTCAACCGCACGACCGCCGAAAGGCTGTACCAAAAGGCGGCCGAATACGCCGCGCCCGAGGGCAAGATTGTTTTGGACCTTTACTGCGGCGCGGGTACTATCGGGCTTTCAATGGCGAACCGCGCAAGGCAGATAATCGGCGCGGAAATCGTACCCGAGGCGGTGGCGGACGCCCGATTTAACGCGAAATTAAACGGCATAGAAAACGCCGAGTTTATCTGCGCTGACGCGTCGGACGCGGCAAATAAGCTTTGCGAACGCGGTGTTTCGCCCGACGCGGTTATTTTAGACCCGCCGCGCAAAGGCTGTTCACCCGAGCTTATTAATACCGTCGCGGAAAAATTCCGTCCCGAACGCGTGGTTTATGTCTCCTGCGACCCCGCGACCTTAGCGCGGGATATAAAGCTTTTTTCGGAAAAGGGCTACTTCTTAAAGGAGTACACACCTGTTGATATGTTCCCCCGCACCGCACATATAGAGTGCTGTGCGCTGATATGCCGCGCTCAAGCTGTGCTTTGCACAGCAACGATATAAATTCTTTTAGAATTTATGATATACGCTTCGCGCTCAAGCTGTGCTTTGCACAGCAACGATATAAATTCTTTTAGAATTTACGATATACGCTTCGCGTTCGATATGTGCTTCGCACGCGATATGTCCCTGCGGGACGAGTAAAGAATTTATATCATATCGTATGCGAATGAAATGAGCATATATCGCAGCCGAAGGCTATATCGAATTTTGCCGAACGGCAAAATATATCGAAAAGGGAGATAAAATGATGGCAGAGCATAAAAATGATATGCGTGAAATGTCTATAGAATTTGCAATTGCTGTTTCCGACGCGTGTGATGAAATCAAAGGGCTTTCTCCCTTTGTTAACCAACTTCTCCGTTCGTCCTCGTCTATCGGCGCTAATATCCATGAAGCGAAGTATGCACAAAGCCGTGCGGACTTTATCAGCAAGTTGGAAATTGCATTAAAGGAATCATCAGAAACAGAGTATTGGTTGGAGCTGATTTACCGAAAGAAAAAGCTGACAGACGAGCAGTACCGTACGCTTAAAAACACTTGCGGCACACTGCGCAGAAAGCTCATTGCTTCTGTTACTACAGCAAAAAATAAATAGGGCTTAGAAAGCTGTGCTTTGCACAGCAACGATATAAATTCTTTTAGAATTTATGATATACGCTTCGCGTTCGATATGTGCTTCGCACGCGATATGTCCCTGCGGGACGAGTAAAGAATTTATATCTCAGCCGAAGGCTATATCGAAAGGAGACAAAACGGCAATTGCCGTGTGCGATGAAATTAAAAAGGTGTAATATATGATTAATAACAAAGCCTGCCCCTGCAAAAGGAAAAAATGTGAGCGGTACGGTAATTGCGATGCCTGCCGCGCATATCATAAGGATAGAAGGCACCCGCCCTATTGCGAGAGGAAAAGGCAAAGGAATGGCTTGTCGCCGAAACAATATAACAAACTAATTTATCTTAAGGAGTGCTAAGCATATGAAAAAAAGAAGAAAATCACGCGGACGCAAAATCATTCCGTTACTGCTTTGTATGGTGATATTAGTCGCCGCCGCGGTATATGCGGTATATTTTAAAGCAAGACCTGCGACCGAAAGCGAGGCCTTCGCCGAAAAGAACGGGGAGCTGGTCGAGCAGACCGCCGACAAACTTTCGCTTGACACAGAGCTTGTTAAGGCGAGCTGTATAGGCTCGGTTGCTAAAATTGAAATTGTGACCCCCGGGCTTGACACATGCATAATGCGTGTGGCTATGTATGATTTGAACAGCGGAAAAATCCTATCGGAAACCGCGCTTGAAGAGGGCATGTGGATTAGGGGGCAGACCGAAAACGGTTTTTACGCCGTCGAGCAGTCCAAAAAAACGCTTTATATCTACGATAATTCGGGAAAGCTTAAGATCGAAAAGAGTTTTTCGGACAAGGCGGCTTTTTCTTCTGTATGCGGCGTGGACGAAAAAGAAAAATACTTTATTTACACCACCGCGCAAAAGGGCGAGGTGTATGTCTATGATCTTAAATCGGGCGAGGAAAAGAAGCTTGATGAGAGCGTTTTTCTGCAAGAGACGCTGGGCTTTCGCGACGGCGTGATGTATGCGGCGGGAATGGATAGCTCGATAGTTGCGATTGATGTTGAGGATTTCTCTGTCCGTACCGAGGTGCAAAACCCACAGCTCAACCTGTTCAGCCCCTATTACAGTCTCGGCACCACCGATTACAGCTTTATTGTCGCCGATAAAACAGGGATGAAATACGTTCCGTTCGGCAGTGTTGACGAGCTTGCGGTGGGCATAGGCGAGGACGGTTTTACCACCGCTGTTTCGCGGGAAAACGGCAATACGCTCAGAATTTACAATCTTACGGACAAAACTGTTGCCGAGGCGAATATCGACGGCGCGGTTGAAAGTGTTTGCTATACAGGTGACGGCAGACTGCTTGTAATAACGGGCGATGCCATGCAGAAAAAGCACAGCTTAAGTATTTGCGATTTAAAATCCTTGAAAACTGCTCCGCTTACCGTTAACGATACGGATATGCCCGAAAAAAAGGAGCCTGAAATAAAGATTCCCGAGGCAAAGGTTCCCGAAGAAAGCGATAACCAAAAGACAAGTATAATCAAGGGCGTGCCTGTTATATCGCAGTTTCCCGATTATCCCACGGGCTGTGAGTCGGTAAGCACGGTAATGGTGCTTAAGTTTTACGGTGAGAAAATTACCGCCTCGAATTTTATTGACGAATATCTTCCCAAAAGCGCGGATTTTTATTACGAGTCGGGCAAGCGCTACGGCCCCTCGCCTTACGATTTTTTTATAGGTAACCCGCGCACCGCGGCGTCCTACGGCTGTATGGCGCCCGTCATTGAAAAGGCGCTGTGCGATTATTTCGGCGGGTCTGAGCGGGTTAAAAACACCACGGGAACGGAGCTTAGCGAGCTTTGCAGTAAGTATATTGACAACGGTATTCCCGTTATAATGTGGGCAACAATAAATATGCTGGAAACTAATCCGAAAAACACCTGGTATTTAAGAGACGGCACCCGCTTTACATGGCCGGGCAACGAGCATTGTCTTGTGCTTACGGGCTACGACTCGGCCAGCTATTATTTTAACGACCCCTATGCGGGAAAAACCGTAAAATACAAAAAGCAAACGGTAAAGGACAGATACGCCGAGCTTGGCAGGCAGTCGGTGGTAATATTAAAATAAGGAGAACAGCATATGCTTGAAACAGGAACAAAGGCACCTTCATTTTCACTTCCCGACCGGGACGGCGTGCTTCACAGCTTAGAGGAATACAGGGGCAAAAAGGTAGTTCTTTATTTTTACCCGAAGGACAACACGCCCGGCTGCACCAAGCAGGCGTGCGGCTTTGCAGAGCTTTACCCGCAGTTTACCGAAAAGGGAGCGGTTGTAATCGGGATTAGCAAGGACAGCATTGCCTCCCACAAAAAATTCGCGGAAAAATACAGCCTTCCCTTTATTCTGCTTTCGGATACCGAGCTTTCCTGCATTAAGGACTACGGCGTGTGGCAGGAGAAGAAGAATTACGGAAAGGTCTCAATGGGCGTGGTGCGGACAACCTATCTTATCGACGAAAACGGGATAATAACAAGGGCGTTCGGCAAGGTAAAGGCGGCGGAAAACCCGTCCCGGATGCTTTCGGAATTATAATTATTTAACCTCGCAGTCATATTCAAGCAGGGTGTTTATCAGCTTTTTTCCATTTTATAACACCTCAACATAATTATGTCTTGACAGATGTTATAAAATGTATAAGCCTTATTTTAATCTTACGCCGCTGTCTCCCTCGAAGAAGAGCGCGAGCGCACCCGGCCCTACGTGAGAGCCTGTGACGGGCTCATATTTTACAATAAGGATTTCCTTGGGCGGAAGCTGTTTGCGTATAAGCTTTGCTAATTGCTCCGCGTCCTCACCGCAGTTAGCGTGAGCTATACCTACTGTTTGGGTTTCCGCGTTTTTCACAAGTGAAAAGTATTTTTCCGCCATGGCGTTTATTGTCCGCGCACGTCCCCTGACTTTGTCGAAGGAGACAATTTTTCCTTCCTGATCTCCTTTAAGCAGTGGCTTTATTCCAAGCACGGTTCCTATTATCGCACCTGCGTTTGAAAGCCTTCCCGTCCTTTTAAGGTGAATTAAATCGTCAACCGTGAAGACCTGATACATTCTGTCCCTGTGGCTGATAATTCTTTCCGCCGTTTCTTTAAGGGGCATACCGTCGGCGCGGAATTTCGCCGCATTTAAAACGAGCAGTCCCTCTCCTAAGCTTGCGCCGAGACTGTCGATAAGCTCGATTTTCCGCTCGGGGAACTCCTCGGTCAATTGCTCCTTCGCTATTGTCGCCGAGGCGAAGGAGCCGCTTATTCCCGAGGAAATTCCGATAAACAGAATGTCCCTGCCCGCTTCGAGGGAGGTGCGGAAAAGGTCGATGTATTTCTGCGGATTTATCTGAGAGGTGGTTACTCTTACGCCGTTTTTTATCTCGGTGTAATATGTTACATCGTCAAACGCCTCAAGCGTGCAATGGGCACGCTCCTGTCCGTCTGAAAAATAGGGAAAGGGTATTTCGGTTATCCCGTTATCCTTAATCAGCTTTTCGGTAAGATTTGCGGTCGAATCGGTTATAATATCAAAGTAGGGCATATGAAAATCTCCGTTCTGTGCTAAGACGTTGGTAAATGCTGATATTATTATATCCATGGTCCTCCGTTTTCTCAAGCTAACCTGTTTATAATTTTCTCTACACTCTGTTTCACTGCGGTGGAGATATTGTTTTTTCGCTCTACCCACAGTGGAGTTTCCGCTTGCGGTGCGTGTTTCACACCTGTCGGCGTTGCTTTTAAGGAGGAATATTTTGCTTTGCGGCAGCATACAAATTAATTAGCCGTCAGACGTGCTGAGCACGCTTTTAGGGGAGTTGATTTGTATGAAGGACGCTACGCAGGATAGGGCGGAAATACTCGGCGAGTACATTTTAGACACAGGCGCTACCGTCAGAGCCGCCGCAAAGGTTTTTAAAATCAGCAAAAGCACCGTACA
>JBJEOD010000338.1:0-1513 GCA_051880535.1 Acutalibacteraceae bacterium
CTGTACTTCATATCCGTGCAGACATCGGTGACCGCGCCGCCGCCGTTTGCGTCGTGAGTATGATTTGAAAGCAGATATTTCCACGCATTATCGAGATAAACGCCCTGCTTTAAGCCGTCGCACAGACTGTTTGAAAGGCAGGAAAGCGGTTCCGCCAAATATGTAAGCGCGGTATACGCTCCGAAATCGAGCTGTTTCATATTCGTTCTCGCGCTGATAGTTGAGGGGAAAAGGTAGGTCCATTTGCCCTCCTTTAAATAACTGCGGCGCTCGCCTTTTAGGTGAACCATACTCTCTCTGTCAAGGTACTTTTCCGCTTCCTCCCAAAAACGGTCGAGGTCGGTATGGACAATTTCGTACTTACCGCCGAAAATTTCCTTAGCGTCCCTTATAACCTCGGACTCAAGCGGATATGCACAGGAAATATCGTGCCCGTTCATTGCAAGGAATATCGGAGTGGTGAAATGACCCTCTTCCTCTTTGAGCATATCCTCAACCGCTTTTTTAAGCTGTGAACGGTCATAAACCGCCGCGGGACTTTTTAAATCATAGCCGATACCCTCGTCGCGCTCGACGTCCGCCCTGCGGTAGGGAACCTCGTCATATTCCTGCCAATGATAGTCCTTATTAAAAACCTTGCCTCTGGTAACCGCACGGTGAATCTGATAATACCAGTTATAGCGGCAATACAGTGCAAATCGGCTTGCAAGAAGACTTGTGCCGTCGGGAGCTTCCCAGACATACTCCGCAGGCGCTTCGTCGTGGGATATGCCGCGGTAAAACATCATATATTCTATCCCGAAATCCTTTAACAGCTGAGGATACTGCCCTGTCTGTCCCCATGAGGAGGGCGTGTATGCGGTTTTAAGCTCCTTCGCACCGTACTTTTTCATCAATTTTCTTCCATACAGCAAATTGCGAACCAAAGCCTCGTGCGAAATTGAAAACTGCTCCGCCAAAGTATAATACGGACCTATGATGAGTCTTCCGCTTGCGATAAGCCTTTTGACCCGCTCTGTATTCTCGGGACGAATTTCAAGATAATCCTCGATAAGCAAGGTATGACCGTCAAGCGTAAACGAAGCATATTCGGGATCGCTTTCAAGAATATCGATAACGGTATCCATCATCTTTAAAAGCTTATATCTTGTTCTTTCAAAAGAGAAACGAAACTCCCTGTCCCAATGCGTGTTTGAAACGACAAAAATCTTCTTAACCTCAGGTGTCAAATGAACTCTCTCCCATTTAAAAATGTATGTTTTTAAAATTTGATATATCATTTATGCTTTATCTATAATAATTATACATTACAAATTCTAATTTGTCAAGTATATAAACTATAATTTACACAATTTGCGTCATTATTCTTGATAATAATTTCACCAATACAGAAAATTAGATATATCTTTTGCTAAATAATTGCAATTTAATAGCCAAATATAACCGCATATAATAAATGTTCTATTGCGAATGTTGGGGTGTTTCTGGCCCCGCAAGCCTCACGGGGGCTGTC
>JBJEOD010000339.1:0-6481 GCA_051880535.1 Acutalibacteraceae bacterium
TGCTTCTATTATACCACATTTTCTACAGCTTTGCTTGACTTTTTCAGTGGTTTCGGACGGTTCTCTGTGTCAATAAAATATTGATTTTTTGTAGGGGAGGGTTCCATACCCTCCCGTTGATTTGTAAAAATTTTTTGGGAGGGCACTTAAGACCCTCCCCTACGGCATTTAGTTATTTTCAATTTTGCATTGCTTACCTGTATGGTCGATTGTGTAGTTTTCTTTAAGTATCAGGTCGCTTATAAACACAAACTCATATCCCTCGTCCTTTAAGCATTTTAAAATTGTCGGCAGAGCCTCCGGCGTGTGGTCGGCGTCATTGTGAAACAGCACTATCGACCCCGGGCAGACCTTAGAGGTAACCCGCTTGCAAATGCTGTCCGCCGTCGCGCTGTCCTTCCAGTCAAGGCTGTCCCCGTACGCAGCAGTTGGAAAAGGCACTTATCTCCTTGCTATTAGTTTCCAATGCAACTTTGATAGTTAGAAATAGTGATAGTAGATGGGTATTGTCGATGTTGAAATACCTTTGTTTCTATTCTATCAAAATTATTATATGTTGTTACCGGTTTGAATTTTTCAGAAGATTCCTTTCGGAGTTGCTCAGTTAATGCATTTCTATTACTTAAATATAAAATATTTCTTCTTTCTGCAGCAGCAAACTCAGCCAGTGTATTTAAAATAAAATAGGTTTTACCTGTTCCGGTAGGGGATTGAATAAAAAGTCTTGCAGAAGTTGTGAAATAATCATCGCGAGTTTTTTAGTCCAAAGTTTATAATCTTCATTGATGCCATCTGAAATATATTTACAGTTGAATGTTTTTATAGTAGGAGTCTTTTTCATTAATTTTCACCTCTAAAAAATCGGGTTTATTATATATTATATAAAGCCGAAAAAAATTAGTCAATTAAAATATTAAAATTTTACACTCTATACAACTTCTTTATAATCCTTACTCGTCATAAGGGGTAAGGTAGATTACATATTATCTTAGTAAGGAGGTTGATTGTATGGCAATCAAAAACACATTTTTAACAAAAACCGAATCCGAGCGTTTAGCGAAGCAGTCCGAGCTGCATCGCAAATGTTTGTTGCTACTTCAAACTACCGTTTCGGGTGGGTGTGAGCGGTGAATGCGATTTACGCAAGGCAGTCAGTTGATAAAAAGGATAGCCTTTCTATAGAAGGTCAAATTAAGCTTTGCCGACAACTTGCGGGAGAGGACGCAAAGGTTTTTAAAGACAAAGGCTTTTCGGGCAAAAATATAAAACGCCCCGCCTTTACTGAGCTTATAGAGGCGGTTAAGGCGGGGACGGTTAAAAAGATTTTTGTTTACAGATTAGACAGATTCAGCCGTTCTATAGCCGATTTCGGACGGTTGTGGGAACTGCTTGAAGAACATGGAGTGGAATTTCAGTCGGTCACCGAGCAGTTTGATACCTCGTCGCCGATGGGCAGGGCTATGCTCAACATAGTGTTGGTTTTCGCACAGCTTGAACGCGAAACCACAGCCGAGCGTGTAAAGGATAATTATATTCACCGTTTCAAACTCGGTGCTTGGACAGGTGGACCAGCTCCGTATGGCTTTGATTTAACTAAAATCACTGATGGCGGAAGAAAGGTATCATCACTCGTAAAGAATGAAAAATCGGAGATTGTAAAATTCGTTTTTGAGGAATATGCAAAGGCTGATACTTCGTTACGGAGTATAGCAAAGGATTTGACAGAAAAAAGAATACACGGACCAAGGCGAGAAGTGTGGGACAATGTCACGCTTTCTCGCCTTTTGCATTCGCCCTTATATGTCAAGGCAAATGAAGACATATATTTACATTACCTCGCCAAAGGGATGCAGATACAGCAGGAAGCAGAGGCTTTTGACGGCATTCACGCCTGCAATATTATTTGCCGTCGCGACCACACAAAGAACAAATATAATTCGTTAACAGACCAAATGCTTACTGTCTCAAATCACGATGGATTTATTGATTCTGAGCTGTGGCTTTGCGTTCAGGAAAAGCTGGCAGGGAATAAGCAAATTTCGCGGGCAAAAGCGGGTAAATATTCGTGGCTAACAGGCTTGCTCAAATGTGCTAAATGTGGTTATGCGGTTAAGGTTAACTACAGCAAGCCCGATGACAAAATATATCTTAAATGCTCGGGACGGTCTAATTTAGGGGTCTGTGATTCGCGGATAAGCGTTGATTTAAGGGAGCTTGAGGATTACATAAGCAGACAAATTGACGGAATGCTCAAGGAAGCCCCGCCGACCGATATTATTCCTAACAGTGACGGTAATGCCGCCGAGGTTTTAAAAATAGAGCAAAAAATCGAACGCCTCGTCAACGCTCTTGCCGAGAGCGGTGAGATTGCGGTTTCGTATATTTCAAAGCAAATTGAAGCCCTGCATAGGGAGCGGGAGGAGCTGTTAAAAAGCTGTAAGCCTGAGTATACGACCGTTCGCCCCTTAGATTTTAATTCCTTAAGCTTTGATGAAAAAAAGCTTGTCGCCGCACAGTTTATCGATAAGGTTTTGATTGAGGGCAAAAATGTTAATATTATATGGCGAATTTAACCCTGCGTGACTAAAAAATCAAGCTTAAAGGCTTCCGCAACGGACGAACTTGGAGGATCCCCAAATTAGCAGTAAAACAATTTATCCTTGAAAATGCTAAGCTTTAATCCCTCCTTTTCCGCGGTGTGACAGCACCGCGGATTATACGTTTCCTCCGTAGTACACTGTATAAATCCCATATTTTCGGGCAATGCTTTTCAAGACATTCAGCATAAGATGATGTTCTGAACGAGTACCCTTATACCGCTCTCCGGTAACATAACTCACAGAATTAAAAGCCAAATGAAAATGAAGATTTTCGGTGTTTTCGTGCACACCGTATACTGCCTGATAATTTTCCCCAAGCCAATACATAAACTCATTTGCAATCGCGTCTACAACAGCGGGGTCAATAGTTTCTGTTCGAGTAAAGGTAACAATAATGTGCCTTATCTGAACGCCGTTTTCCTTTCCGTAAAATCTTGAAACCTCCTGCATACTTAGTGCGGGGTCAGCAGGATTAACCTTAATACAGCCCCAATGATTATTCCTAAGCTTGTCCTTATTGAGAATATAATCCACAACATCCTTTTTGGTAGATAGGTCGCGGTATTTCCCGTGACCGTTTGCTGTTTTTAAAATAGCCAGACCGTTTGGGTAGAATTACCGTAACTGATTTTGATGACAGTAATTTATACGGCTTCGGCTATCCTTACAGCTTCGGATTTGCAAGTGAAAAGCCGAAGAAAGAAAGCGAATATATTAAATCGCTGAAATATGTTGCGGAGGGCTTCGGCTATTCGGGCGACTATGTGGATTATTTGCTTGAAGAGGGCTTTTCAACCGACGATATTGAGGAGATAATTTATTGCTCTTAGTATCTCATTAGGGTACACTCTATCGGCACACTTAAGCCGTATGCCGATAGGGTCGGTTTACGGCTTTTGATATATGCCGAAAAGAAATTATACCCTATTGGGAAAAGTGATTATTATAAACGATTGACTTAAAAGAGCAAAACGGATATAATATAGTCAGAAGCTTACAATCAGAACGGAGGGAACGGTATGTGTACGCAAAATCAGGCAATCAGTATTTTGGGCGAGGTCTACAACCTATGCAATCCTGTTTTCGAAAATGCGGTTAAGGACGCTTTTTTATACGGCTCGTATGCAAGAGGAGATTATCACAAGGAATCGGACGTTGATATTCTGCTTACGGTGGATATGTCCGCCGAGGAGATTGCTAAGCACCACAATGATGTCGCAAAGGTGACGAGCGATTTAAGCCTGAAACACGATATTACCGTTTCGGTAACGGTAAAGTCGCTTGAACAGTTCCTCCGATATTCAAATGTGCTGCCATACTACAAGAATGTTCTCGGGGAGAGTATAAGGTATGAAAATAATAAACGCATTGCATAATGCTAAAGATATATCCACCCTTACCGAAACGCAACTAAGCGCTGAATTAGAAAAAGGATATGCAGACATAACTGTAGGGCGGGTAAGAGCCGCAGAGGAAGTTTTTGCGGATATTCGCAAAGACTATTAAAATACAATAATCTTTAATTTATAATCCGTTTGTACGACAGTTCGTGCAGACGGATTTTTTCTGTCTAAGGGAGGGTTAAGATTGAAAATCGGATATATCCGTATCAGCACCGCCGACCAAAATACCGCAAGGCAGGAGGTGTTAATGCGCGAGCTTGGAGTGGAACAGGTATTTATTGACCGTATGAGCGGCAAAAACACCAACCGTCCCGAGCTTAAAAGAATGATGAGCTTTGTCCGCGAGGGCGACACCGTAATTGTTGAAGCTATAAGCCGATTCGCACGCAACACCAAGGACTTGTTGGACTTAGTGGAGCAACTTTCCGCAAAAGAGGTTGAGTTTATATCTAAAAAAGAGGCTATTGACACCACGACACCAACAGGTAAATTTATGCTGACCGTCTTCGGTGCGGTTGCGGAGCTTGAACGGGAATATATTTTACAGCGACAGCGGGAGGGTATAGCGGTAGCCAAACAAAACGGGATTTATAAAGGCAGAAAGCCTATTGAACACCCTAAGTTTGCCGAAATTGTAAATTTGTGGAAAGGCGGTGATATAACGGCGGTTGAGGCAATGAAACGGCTTGATATGAAGCCGAGTACATTTTACAGAAAGGTAAAGGAGGTTTGATTTATGCAGTGGGCGTTTTTGGGCTTTGCAGTAACCTTTTCGGTACTGTGCATAACAGAGCTTGCATTTAGGGAAAATTATTCCTAATGCAAATAGTTTTAACAGGGGGTGATACTTATGTCGGGGTTGCTCAGACTTCTTAACGTGCCTATGGCGAAATTTGCCGAGGGTGCTATCCTCGCGGCGGTATTTCTTGCAAGCAAGGATATAAAGTTGCGCTAAAAACCGTAACAACTTGGGAGCGGAATGCTCCCGAGCTACGGCGGTAATATAATTATGTTTTTTGAGGGTGTTCTATAAAGAAATTTACAGAACAATTACATTGCTTGAATTATTTAAGCTTTCGTGCTATACTAAATACTTAGAAAACTATTATTATAAGCACGGATATAAATAATCTTATGAAAGGAGGCTGAACGGCATTGAAGTATGTATTAATGCACAAGGAAATACCTGTTGCGGCCATTGATTTGGACGAAGTACTTTGCGGTGTAAGAAAAATCGAAGAAGTTTACAATGAAGCACATCTTCCTGTCGGTATTCATATAAGACACGGCGTTGTTGACCGAACCGAGCTTAATGAATGGTGGGTTGACCGTTCTATCCCTGCAAGCCGCAGCGGCGTCAGAAAAGCATTGGAAGTCCTAAACCTTTCTAATACAAGAATGCTGCTTACAAAGTGCTTTGGACTTTCTTTGTCGGATCAGTATTGGATTCGACCCGCCTGCCGTGAAGATTTGCATTGGAAAGATATTAACTTTTTCGATCATCCTTTTTCCGAGGACATCGGCGATGTGTTGCTTGGTAAGGCAGTAAAAAAAGGAGCTTTCAACTTTCATTCTCCTGATAACACTTCGGACGGTTGCCTTAAAAAGCGTTGGAAGATTATTGACGGAAAGCGTTGCCTTGTGAAGGCAGGGAGCGCTCCCCTTATGCTTCAACCCTTTAACGAGGTTATTGCAACGGTAGTGATGGAAAAATTAAATATTCCGCATGTGCCGTATTGGTTAGTTTGGGATGACGAAGTCCCGTACAGCGTTTGCGAGGATTTTATTACCCGTGATACAGAGCTTGTTAGTGCTTGGCGAGTTATGCAGCAGTCGAAACGGGATAACAGTACAAGCGTTTACAGACATTATCTGAACTGTTGTAAGGCTTTGGGAATTGCTGATATTACACACGCTATCGACCAAATGATAGTCCTTGACTATATTATTGCTAACGAGGACAGACATCTTAACAACTTCGGTCTTATCAGAAATGCCGAAACGCTTGAATGGATCGGTGTAGCGCCCATCTTTGACAGCGGTTCATCGTTAGGTTACGATAAGCTCCCTGCACAGATACTGTCAGGAAAAGATGTCGATTGCAAGCCCTTTAAGAAAAAACACGAAGAGCAGTTAAGGCTTGTAACGAATTATGATTGGATTAACTTTGCCGCCCTTAGACATATTGATGAGGATATAAGAAATGTGTTCAAAGAGGCAGGAATGTATGCGGATGAAAACCGTATCGAAGCTGTTATTTCTTCTGTAAAACGCAGAATATCCAACCTACAGGCAAAGGCAGACGAGAAAGCCGCTGTAATTGATAACATTGAGGACGATGTAACAGAAAACATTGCGGAAGATTATTTACACGATGATTAAGATTTAGGAGTGCACTATCCTCGCGACGGCGGTATTCCTTGCAAGCAAGGATATAAAAACACGGTAAAACCGTAACAGCTCGGGAGCGGAATACTC
>JBJEOD010000340.1:0-1512 GCA_051880535.1 Acutalibacteraceae bacterium
TGTGCGCAGCTGTAAACGCGCACCCGGAGTTTTGTGCTGCTTAATGCAGATAACAGCCTGTCGCGGTCGTGATTGAAATAATAGCATACAAGCGCATGCTGACCGTTAAGGCGTTCAACTGTTTCTAAAAACGCCTCTATTTTGCAATCGTGAACAGGTATAACATTGTGTTCTTCATCATAAACTGCGCCATTACAGAGCTGCAACAGCTTTCCTGACAGCGCCGCGGCGTTTACCGCCGTTATTATATCCTCGTCAATTTCAAGCAGCGCCTCCCGTTCAAGCTGCTTATATGCCCGATATGCCGCCATGTCAAGGGTAACGGGAATATCTTCATATATAAGCTCCGGCAAGTCTAAGTAATCGTCGGCTTTCATTGAAATACATATATCGGAAATAGCTTGCTGTATAGCAATATCCGCTCCCTCTTTCGGCGCGTAAGAAAAGACTGTTGTGCGGTTACGCTTGTCAGGTACAAAGTACATATCGCGATATACGGATATTGTTCTGCCTAACCTCGCCCCACCGTCAAGCAGGTATATTTGCGACCATAAATCAAGCAGTCCGTGAGGGTTCGGCGTACCCGTCAACTCGATTAGGCGGTTTATCCTGCACCGAACTTTCTTTAAAGCCTTAAATCTTTTTGCCTGCGGATTTTTAAAACTGCTGCTCTCGTCAATAACAACGGTATCAAAGGGCCAGTTCCTCCCGCAATAATCTACGAGCCACTGAATATTTTCCCGATTTATAACATATATATCGGCGTTAGTATGTAACGCATTAATACGCTGTGCGGCGGTTCCTAATACGCTGACAATTCGTAAGCCCTGTAAATGCTCCCATTTGGAGGCCTCATTCTGCCAAGTGTCCTCAGCCACCTTTTTGGGAGCTATTACGAGTGCCTTAACCATCTGCCAGTAATATAGCTTTAAGTCGTGCAGCGCAGTAAGCGTTATTACAGTTTTACCAAGACCCATATCGACAAACAAGCCAATAGCGGCGCTGTTTATAATGCGGCTGTAACAGTATTTTTGATAGGCATACGGGACGTATTTTTTAGGCATATTTGAAAATCCTTTCATAATCGCGTATTATAATATCAACTTTTTCAAACGTATCTACGGAGCTATATACTATAAAGCCGAGCGACCGCAAAAGCGATTGAACATATTCCTGCCGTTTCCGTTCTTTCTTTCCGGGCTTTTTCAATTCGACAAAACAGCAGTACCCGCCCGGCAAAAGAATTAATCTGTCCGGCATACCCGTGTAGCTCATAAGCTCAAGCTTAATGCACATTCCGCGTAAGGCTGTTATCTTGTTCTTTAGCCGCCGCTCAATATCCTTTTCTTCAAGTACCAATTTCAGAACCCCCCGAACTCTCGCGCGTGCGAGTGTAAAAACTGCGATTCCTGCCGCGCTCTTTTCCTTTTCGTCCATAGAGTAAACAGAGCATTATGCAGCCGCCTATGTTACATTTACGCGCACGCGCGTATTATGTACCCGCATCAGGCG
>JBJEOD010000341.1:0-6472 GCA_051880535.1 Acutalibacteraceae bacterium
AAAGTTTATTGCGATTGCTATGTTCCTTTTCGCGTTCACCACAGTTCTCGGCTGGTCGCATTACGGCTCAAAAGCATGGGAATACCTATTCGGTGCTAAGACCACGGTTATATTCAAGATAATTCATGTTTGCACCGTTATATTCGGTGCGGTACTTACTTCAAGCCTTGCTTGGGATATTTCCGATACCTTTAACGGACTTATGATGATACCTAACCTTATAGGTGTTGTTGTTTTAATTCCGCTTGTTGTTAAAATCACTAAGAACTATGTTGACAGAAAAATCAAGGGCAAGGATGTTGAGCCGCTCCTTAATCACGAACAGCTTGACAAAACTCCCGTAGAGGAAAAAGAGACGGTATCGGTTTCAAAGTAAATACACTTAAAAGTAAATACACTTAAAAGTAAATACACTTAATTTAAAGATATAAAAGCCTCCCAAGCCTTACGGGAGGGGGCCAACCGTTAGGTTGGTGGAGGGATTCAATCAGCCATCATAAAACCAAATATCCCCCAGTCAGCTATGCTGACAGCCCCCTTTAGGCAAGGGGGCCTTTATTATAAGGAGTTTGAATGAAAAACTATAAATATATTTTATTCGATTTAGACGGAACAATCACCGATTCCGCATTAGGTATTACAAATTCGGTAAAATACGCCCTTCAAAAGCTGGGCGCGCCTATCCCGCCGTATGAGACGCTCTGCAAATTTATAGGTCCTCCCCTTTTGGAGGGCTTCAGGGACATTTGCGGCTTTGATACCGAAAAAGCACAGGCGGCGGTTAAGCTTTACAGGGAGTACTATGAGACGACGGGACTTTATGAAAACGCTGTTTATGACGGCATACCCGAATTTTTAAGGGCGCTTAAGGAAAACGGCAAAACCGTTATTCTCGCCACCTCAAAGCCCGAAAAATTTGCAAGGCTTATCCTTAAGCATTTTGACCTGACGCAATATTTCGACCTGACGGCGGGAGCAACCATAGACGAAACGCGAAACAAAAAGGACGCGGTCATAGCCTACGCCCTGTCGATGTCTGATATTAAGGATAAAACTCTCGCCGTAATGGTCGGCGACCGTCACCACGATATTTTCGGCGCAAAGAAAAACGGCATTTCCTCTGTCGGGGTGCTTTACGGCTTCGGAGACCGCGAGGAGCTCACCGCCGCGGGAGCCGATTATATCGCGGAGGATATTGACACGCTTTATAAAATTCTGCTGTAGGGGACGGATTTATCCGTTCCGATTATTTCTTTTTCCCTGCTATCGCATTTGAGGCGCAGAGGGCGCTCGACCACGCCCATTGGAGGTTAAAGCCGCCGCAGTCGCCGTCAATATCGAGAATTTCGCCTATTGCGTAAAGCCCCTTGTAATCGCGGCTCATCATAGTTTCAGGGTCGAACTGTTCGGTATCAAGCCCGCCCGAGGTCACCTGAGAATTAATAAATCCCGTGTTCCCCGTGACCGTGAAGCTGAAATCTTTAATAATGCCAGCCAGTTTTTGAGGAGCGTTTTTATCGAAGGAGGAAACGGGCATATTAAGCTTATAGCCCGCCGCCTTGATTATCACCTGACCGAGCCGCTTATTCATCATTCCGGTGAAAAATTCGTCGGTGCTTCTGGTGCGAAGCATAGCAATGCGCTCGCTTATTTCGGCGGTCAGGGCTTCACGGCTTTTATCCCGCATAAGGTCGAGGGATATAACGGGGCTTTGAGCTAAAGCCGCCGCGCCCGAAACCTGAAGAATTGGCGGGCCCGACAGCCCGTAATCGCAGAAAAGCACCTCGCCGTATTCTTGCCGTAAAAGTCTGCCGCCCGATTTAAGGCTTACCTCGGCGTTAACTTTTATTCCTTTAAGCTGGCGAACAATTTCGGGCGGGGTTTTTAGCTGAACAATGGCAGGCGAAGTTTTTACGGTCTTAAAGCCAGCCTTTTTTAAAAGGGCAAGCATCTGCCCGTCGCTGCCTAACCTCTCCCCGCCCGAAAGCAGTCCTGCGGCGATTATCACATTTTCAGCCAAAAAGCTCATATTTCCCGCTATTACTTTGAAAAGTCCGCCTGAAAGCTGAATATTTGTAACCCTTGTATCGGTGCAGACAATTACGCCCGCCTCCTCTGCGGCAAAGCGCAGACAGTCCACAACCGACGCCGCCTGCAAAGAGGCGGGGTAGCCTTTTTCCTCCTCAAAGACAAAGGGAACGCCTATGCGGCTGAAAAAATCCTCAGTTGCCTGTCCTCCGAAACGGGTTAGGGCATACATAGCAAAATCGGGGTGCGTTCCGTGATAACGCACCTCGGTTATATTTTTATTGGTTATGTTGCACCGTCCGTTGCCTGTTGCCGCAAGCTTTTTACCAACCCTCGGCAGGGCTTCAAGCAGTCTGACTGTCAGCGCGGGATTTTTGTGCTTTACCGCCACCGCCGCGCAAAGCCCCGCCGCGCCGCCGCCGATAATTATTACATCGTTTTTCATATGTCAATGCCGCTCGTCAAAATTTAAATAGGTCTCGCAAAAACGCGCCTGAAATGAAGGCGGCTCCTGCCCCGTGTAGAGGTGGGAAATATCCCCGAAGCCGCAGCAACGGAAATAGGCGCTTCCCTTCTCCCGCTCCTCGGTAATAAGGGTTGTAACCGAGGAGGTAAGGGCGACAAAGCCGTGCCACAGCTGTACGGGCGAAATGTTAAGAATATGCGAGAGCAGTACGCACTCAACCCCGAAATGGCAGAAAAGCGCTACAGTATCCCTGCTTTCCCTTTCCACGCGGTAAATATTGCCCTCACGGACATAGCCGTATCTTTTAAGAAGCCCGTCTATTCCGTCCACCGCCTCGGCATATTTTTCCTTTATGTCACCGCTTGACATAAGAGAAGTATTAAGCCATTTATCCTTATCAAAATAATCGGGCTCTTTTGTCCAGCAGGCGGGCAATAAATCCCAAGGGATTCTTTTTTCGCCCGTCTTAGGGTCGATAATATATCCGGAAAACTCCTCAAGCCACGGACAGGTTTCGGCTTCTCTGCCGAGGGCTTTAAGGGTCGGCTCGGCTGTCGCTCTCGCCCTGCCTAAGGGCGAGCAGTAGAAATCCTTAATATCCTGTTTTATAAGCCTGCTTTTTAACAGCTCTGCCTCGCGGCGGCCCTTTTCCGTAAGCGAATCTACAGCATAATCGGGGTCGCCGTGGCGTATAATCAACAGCTTCATTTTTTAAATTCCTCCGCGTTTCGGCGCTGATTTTTTAGTCGAGCATGGAGAGTATTGCCGCCTTGGGTCTGGCGCCTGTTTCGGCACGGTAAAGCTCGCCGTTTTTAAATACTATAAGCGTGGGAATTGACATAACCGAAAAGCGCACGGCAAGCCCCTGCGCCTTATCAACATTAACCTTGCAGACCTTAATATCCTGCCTTTCCTCGGCGATTTCGTCCACAATCGGCGAGACCATTTTGCAGGGTCCGCACCAGTCGGCGTAAAAATCCACCAAAACAGGTTTATCGGAGGCTAATACCTCCGTCTCAAAATTTTCTTCGTTTAAATTAATAACAGACATAATTACACTTTCCTTTCTGCTTTATTATCCGAAGAAAAGAGATAAAAATACAATTGAGCCGGCAATAAAAAGCATTACCGGCTTAAAATTTTACTGCTCTTCCTCGATAATCTGAATATCCGCAACATTAACATTAACCTGTGTTACCGCGTTGCCTGTCATAGTCTGAATTTTATCCTTTATGTTTTCCTGAACCCTTTCGGCGACCTCTCTTACCTTGGCGTTCTGTTTTACGCAGATATAAACGCTGATTTCGATAGCGCCGTTAATATTTTCGACCTTAACGCCCTTAAAGGCATTTTTGGTTTTTACCATACCCTTAAGGTCGATTGATTTTTTTGAAAGGCCCGCGACGCCCTCAACCTCTTTTGCGGCAAGCTCCGCCATTTTTTCAAGAACCTCGGTGTTTACGGACAGCTCTGTTTTGCTATTTTCCATGGATATACCTCCGTTATTAACATACTTTAGCTTTATTATACCACATTTTTCAAATAACACAACAGTTTTATTAATTATTTGACAGGTACGATTTTTATGCTTGAAAGCTGTATGTTTGTTTCCGAGGTAATGATGTCCTGAATCTGGAGGGTCTGGGCGGAGGTGAGTCCGTCCGACTTTACAACCACGCTAATGCCCGTATCGCTGATAACTGCAAGCGCCTGCTCGAAGCCCTTGGCTTTAAGCAGAGCTTCAATATTGCTTTCGCTCTCCATTCGCCCCGCTATTTCCTCCGCCTTTGCAAGGGCGGATTTTTTGTCCTCATCGGTAAGCTTATCGCTTTTAAGGGTCTCCTCAATAAGCTCCTGCGCTTGCTTGCGGGCGCTTTCCCGCTCCTTTTTCACCGTGGTAAAATAATTCTCCTTTTCCTCGGTCTTTGCCGAGGTCTGCACCGCCCCGCCGTCGGAGCTGGTGTTGCTTACATACGACGCCTCCCCCAGATATTTGCCCGAGGAGGGCGTATACCTCATATTAAGCCATATTGCCGCCGCCAGAGCTAAAACCATTGCCGTAACGGCTATCTGACTTTTACCGAAAACCTTACCTTTTTTCATAGGATTTTCCTCCTGCTACATATACTCTTTTTGATGTTATATTAAGCGCCGCGGTAACGGCGTTTTGAATTTTCTCGTTTGTTTCCCCGTCGTCCCCTCCCTCGCATACAATCGCTACTCCGCGCACCTCTGGCATTTCGGTTGTGACAAGCAGCGCCTGCTCTCCTCCGTCGGAGGTCTTAACCGTTATGTAGGTCTGCTTTGACTCGCTGCTGGTGCTTGTCGAGCTGCTTTCGGTTTTGTTAGCCGAAACCCCCTCATTAACATCGGCATAGGAATATTTTATGCCGCTTTCAAGGGTTATCACAACCTTTACGTTGTCGCTGCCCGTAATGCTTTTTACAATGTCCGTAATGCTTTCCTCAAGCTGTGCGCGGTATTCCTCTGCGGTTATGCTGTCGCCCGACGGAGCTTCAGCCTTCTGCTTGTCTGACGTTCCTAAAAAGGAGGAAAGAAAGATCAGCAATATTCCCGCAAGCCCCGCCGCAACGAGCGCCTTCGGCGATTTGATTTTTTCGGTCAGCTTACCTATTACATCATTCATTTACGACCTCTACCTCTATGTTTTCCGCCGCGGCGCCGAGCGCCGAGCGTATTCTTTCCTCTGTGCAGTCCGAATAAATTATAAGCTTACTAATTACTATGCCGCCGTCCTCGGTTTTATCCGTACAAACCGTAATTTCGGTAAAATTTATTTCGGCGGCTTCAAGGGCCTTAGCGTAAACATATTTTGCCGCCGCCGTATCAAGCTCCCCGTTGTCGGCATAGCTTTCGGTTTTAAAATCCCATTCACCGTCAAAGCCGCCTGCAAGCAGTCCCGCCGCCGAGATTACCGTAACAAGAAAAACCAGACTTAAAATATATTTGACGGGCTTTGCCATAGCGCCGTCGGGACAGATAAGGTGCAAAGCGCCTATAAAAACCAAAGCGGCACACAGGGCGGTTAAAAAGGAGGTAAAGCCGCTCATACCGCGCGCACCCCCGTGACCACCGCCGCAAGCGAGATAATAAACATAGCACCGACAAGCAGTATTATACCTATCAAAACCGACGCCATAGAGTCCACCGCCCTTAAAAAGCCCGATATTTCGGGTAAAGAGAAAAGCTCCGCTATCGCCGAGGTTATAAGCAGTACCGCCCGCCAGAGGATAAGCTCAACCACAATCGGCATAAGGGTAACCGCGCAGGCAAGCGCGCCATAAATTCCCACAGAGGACTTTAAAAGCCCCATTGAGGCGGTAACGGTGTTCATCGCCTCCGAAAGCACCCCGCCCGCGACGGGGACGGACGAGCCGATAATAAATTTAGCGGTTTTTGAGGCGAGGGTATCCGCCGAGGCGTTAACTGCGGTCTGTATGCTTAAAATGCCGACAAAAACGGTGGATATAAACGCCATTATCCAGAAGGCGAGCTTTTTAACCGTTTCGGCTATGCCGGATTTTTTTATCGCGGGCGACACCGCACCGCTTAGCGCTATTGCAAGATAGCCGCCCATTAAGGGAAGGATAACAAAGCCCGAGATATATGACACCGTTTCCGCCGCCGCGAGCAGTAGAGCGCTCATTGAAGCGGAGGTCACCGCCGACCCGCAGGCGGCGACAATAACCGCGAAGACGGGTATAAACGACAGCATAAATACGCTTGTCCCCTTAAGGGCGTTAACCGACGCGTTTATCACCGAGGAAACGGGGACGGCAATCACCGCTGCCGAGGCGGCGCAGGCGGCGTAAACCGCCGCCGAAACGGCACTGCTTTTTATCTCCATAGTGCCGAGGGCGGCGGCGATAAGAATTATAGCGATTATTCCCGCCCCCGCCTTAAGCGGCGCCCTCGCGCCCGATTTTACAAATCCCGCAATATGACCGAACACGCTCT
>JBJEOD010000342.1:0-6466 GCA_051880535.1 Acutalibacteraceae bacterium
AAGCTCAAAGAAATTTATCCCTTAAAGGATAAAGCTTCGCTTGCCGAACTTAGCGGCGGAATTTTAAAATTTGAAACCCGGCTTAAGGTTGCGGCGCGTGTTTTGGAAATTATAATATAAATTATATGATGCATATAAAACCGCCCCTCGACAGCGCTTATCAGCGTTGCCGAGGGGCGCTCAGCTATTTTTCAATGATAATTATCGGAAAAGGGTTCTCTTGCAAATGTTGGGGTGTTTCTTGGCTTCCCCTTGAGGGGAAGCTGTCACAAAGTGACTGATGAGGTGTAGGCGCGTTAAGCGCCGTGAAATAAACATCGTGTTAATTTCGGGCTTCCCACCTCATCCGACGGCTGGCGCCGCCACCTTCCCCTCAAGGGGAAGGCAAATCTCTTTGAACCCCAAAATTAGAAATAGAACCCGGAAAAGTGTTGTTCCGTCGTTATTTATTATTGCTCGATCGGATCCTGCCCTGAGCTTTTGGAAGGAATGGCGGCATTATTGAACAAAACCAGTGCGGAATCGTTCATTTTACGGTAGCAATGCGGAGTTGTATTTGTAATTGTTAAAAATGCGTTTGTAAATTTAGGCACAGAATTAAAACCGCTTATTCTCGCAATCTCCTGAATAGAATTTTTGGTATTGCGCAGCAGATACATAGCATGGTGTATGCGGAGAGAGACAGTATATTGATTTAAAGATAATCCGGAATATTGCTTAAATAAGTGTCTGAAACGGTGATAACTGTATCCAAGATCGCCTGCAAGTTTTTTTAAGTCTAAATTTTCGCTTAAGTTGTTTAATATTTCCGAAACGGCTTTATCCAAAACAGGCGTGTTTATCGGATTTTGATTGCGCAGCAGTGTAATAATGATAAGCTTCAGATATTCATAAGCAACGCCTTCGTAATGTTTTGGGGTGAGCTTCAGCTCATAGTCCAGCTGGGTAATAATTTTTCGGATTACCTTTGAGGAATCGTAAAAGCTCTGATTTAAAAAGCCTTGTGAAATATCATAAAAAAAGCCTACACAAATAAGCCTGGATGCCGAGCTGCTTTTAAAGGAATGAACTTCATTCGGCTTTGTAAGAACGAAGGAATTTTCAGGGCAAAAATAATCGGTTCCGTTCACCCGAATAACTCCGGAGCCGCTGTATATATAGGACAGCTCATAACAAAAATGAGAATGAGGAGCGATTTCATTACCCATAGCGGCAATCGGCTTATCATCAAGAATGAATTGATTTTCGGCATTTAATTTCTTTATTTCTAAGGTATGCGTGCCGCCCCAGTCAAAATCCGTTCTGTTGACAATCCATTCTCTTTCTTTTTCGACGTCCCAAAACGAAATACGGTTACTGCGTTTTTCGGGTACTATAAATAAAACCGCCTTTTTGTTGTCTTCATATTCGCCGCCGAGAACGGTGCTGTCTTCGTGACCCGAAACAGATATGCCGAAATAAAACCATTCTTTTGCGGAATTCAGCTTTAAGGATAATTTATAGTCATAAGGCGAATAAACCGCTTCCGTACAAAGAAAAATACTTTTATCGGAATTGATTGATATTTTTCCGTCGGAGGAATGAGAAATTGAATTTGCCGAGACTTCAAAATTCCGCAGCGGTTTCCAAATAACGTCGTTTAAAGTATTTTCGTGACTGTCGATCAGTGCTATGTCCTCTGCGCAGAGGCCTTTGAAACCGCCGATAATAAAATGATACTTTTTTTCGTTGCTTTTCTCGATTAACCTGTCGAGAACCGGAAAGGTTTTAGGATAAGGTGTAAAGTGCTCGTCCATAAAATCTATCTGAGCAAAAGGGTAACTCTGGTTCATAAGCCTTATCACCTCTGTTCGTTACGGTATTCTAAAGGGGTTTGGTTGTATTTGTTCTTAAAATACATATTGAAATACGCAGTGCTTTCAAAACCGCATTTTTCAGCTATTTCATTAGGCGGCAAATCTGAATTTTTAAGTTCTTCCTTTGCGTGGAGCAAACGCTGCTTTATAAGATATTGCTTTGGTGAGGTATCAAAATGCTGTTTAAAAAGGTGACGGATATGGTTATAGCTGTAACCTGTTTGCTCAAACAACTCGGGAAGATCGATTTTTTCCGCATAATGCTTCTCGATATATGCCGATACAAAAACAAGCGGTTCGGGCAGGGAGGATTTTATTTGAGCGGTGTTATAAGTGAGATTTGCAATTTTTGCCAGAAGTATCCTTTCATACGACGCCGTACATTCGGCACTGCGGCTGTCATTTAGCTCTTTTTCGCGCCACATAAGCTGAAGTAAGGTCTTGACGGTAAAAATATCGTTATCCTGCTTTTTTGAAAGGCAAATAACATTGTCAAAATTATCACAGTCAAATTTCCACATAAGGAGCTCGGCATGATTTCCTATAACGGTTGCGCGGATATTTGGGGGAACGATAATATATTCGTTTCTTCGGCATTTATATACCTCGTCCAAAAGAAGCAGGCTGAAGCTTCCTTTGATGCAATATATCAATTCGTGAGTGATACCTGAAAGCAGTATATTGCGATAAGACGCTGAAGCTTGATTTGGCAGTTTTATTAAATTTAAATCGCTCATAACTATTCTCCAAATCTAAGATGTACTATTATTATACGAAAATGCAAAAGGTTTATCAAGAAAAACATCATAAAAAAACAGGCAGATACAGTCCTTTTTTTATAACGGATTACAAAATGGCTGAATAACATATCGTTTTTGGCTGATATAAACATAATCGATTGACAGCTCAGAAGGTTGAATGTTAAAATGCAATAATCAAGATGATTGTTAAGAATGGCGTTGCTATGTACTAAAAACAGTTATTTACCGTGTTTGCGTTAATACCGAAAGCACATGGGTTACAGGTTCTGAAGGTAACGCGACGGATCTTCTAAACGGCTCGCGCGGGATATTACCCATTCCCGAGGTTGGGAATATGGGTGATGCCAATATGTGGATTCCCGTAACACAACAGTTGGCTGCGTCCCCAATGAACAGATTGTTGGAAAAATTGTATTACGGGTCCGAACCCTGCCTGATTTCGGAACATTGAGATAGGAAGGATGGTGACTGATATATGAAGCAGAAAGCTCTGCCGGGCGTAGAGAAATATACTAAAGCACGTCAATGGAAAAAACGATGGTATAGGGTTATGACCTGCCTTGCCTGCGTGGTGGTGTTCTGCACGGTCTACGCTTTAATCCTTCCTGCCGTTACATTGGGTTCCGCCTCTTTGAACAATGACAGCGCTTACGTGAAAAGCCTCGAAATTTCCAAATACAGCACGGGTACTGCGCCCTTTGACGGCGATGATAACGCGGGTAATGATTCCACCGCGGAGAATATGATTGTCCGCACCTTTGATACGGTTACTTATACAATTAAAGTAGCATATGATGTATATGAAACAGGAAATACTTTCTCAGAAGCCCGGGTATGGCTGGAATTTGTACTTCCTGTGGATTCAAGTCAGGCGGAGTTTGACCTGGCTGACATGGCGTGGATGGAAGATCATCAGCTGACCGAAGACACGAGTGGTGGAACGACGCGTCAGGTTCTGACCGGCTATAAGCATCTGCTTCCTTCCGGTGAAAACTCCAATGTGGTGCCGGGTGATTTTGAGACGAACGTCACCGTCAATATAAAGATGATGAAAAACGGTGACACTATCGCGCCGACTTTCAGTGCCGCTATGGAGTACAACACTTTGGACGGAATCTGCGCAATCCACGGTATTACGGAAAAGAAAACCGTTACTGCAAAAGAAATAACCGTCTCTGCGGCACCGAAGTACAATGTGCAGCTCAAACAAGCTTATGCGACGGAAGCAAGCACGACCTATGATTTTAGCAGCGATTCTTCTCAATTATACGATGCCGACAAGGCTCTTAATCTGGACGCCGGAGTGAGGCAGGGACGAATTTTTGTTATGGGCGTCACCCTACAGCTTTACAATGACGATCCAAACAAGAAAATGCGTGGTATCGAGCTTCCCGAGGGCGAAATTACCTTTGATATCAAGTTAAGCTCCGAATTTGTACCTCTTTACAGTAAAGAGGATTCCACTACCCAATGGGGAGCTCCTGAAGATGTAACCAAAGACTATACTCCGCTGGTCTGGAGCTATGGTCCGCAGGAACTCGGCTGGAGCCTTGACCGAAATACCGAGATGACAAGCTATGATTATGCTTTCGGTAATGCGGCTCCATGGAATAAGTTCGATGCGTCCAAAGACCGTGACAACAGCTGCTACAACGGCGGCACATGGACTGCGGTGCAGAATGGGAGCACTGTCACATTCACGGTTAAGGATTACGGGTTCGACGGCGTATTCCCCTGCACCGACGCAGGTAACACCGCAGCGAGTACTACATACTACAACAAGGAAAGCGGCATTAATAACATCGGTTGCTTCTCAGCTGCGGAGCTGTATATTGTTCAGCCTTATACCACCGAGAGCGGTACTGACGTTCGTGACGATTTCTCCGAAGGCGGAAATCATCCTCAGAAGTATGGAACCGAATGCATTGACGGCGCCTTCTATATGACCGTGGAGGACGTCAACCTGCAGGCCAAATCCATCAGCAATCAATCCCTTGCTTCCGCAGAAAACAGCAATTCCAATCAGGGCGCAACAGGCGACGATGAAATAAAATTTCAGGTGGATTTGAAACGCAACGGAACCTATGAGCAGCACAATCTGTATAGCTCCCGAGGTGAATGCAATATAGTTGACATTTTTGGAAACTGGGGAAATCAGCCGGGAAACTGCACAATGAACGGAGACGACTGGGCGGTCATCGGTACGGAATTCAGGCTGACCTTCGGCGGCTACGCGCAGACGAACGGTGATGACGCCAATAAAATGTGCGCGGCAAAGTGGCTGCTGAAATTTGACCCGACAGCCATCGAACTGGAACCGGAAACCGCCACTCTCGGTGTAGAAAAATATGAGTATAATTTTCTTTATGCGGTCAAGCCGGACGGTGAATGTTGGGCAGACGACGCCGAGCTGAAGACGACCTCTATGTTACAGCTCGAATATTATGAAAGTATCGAGCAAGCGAAAAACGCCGATAAGACTATCGTGGGTATTCTGGTAGAGGCAAAGCCAAATACTTCCGTCGATGATATTTCATCTAGTATTTTACAGACCTACTTTTCTCAGAACGCAAAGGTCAAAGAGGATCCTTCTCTGGAAAACAAGCGGTTTATCATTACAGAAGAAAGTATGATATGGACGGTAGACAAATATAAAGAGGCAATAGCAATAGATGGTATTCCTTCTCTGATTAATAATGATCCGTCCAACCCGACCGACTTGCCAGATTATACGTTCTATATCAACAGCCCGTCGATATATCTCAACGGCGACGGCGTATATGACAAGCATTCAGGCAGCTATACCGAGGGCGATACCCTGCTTGTGCTGAGCTTCAAGCCGTCAATAGTAAAAAATGTGGAACAGAAGCTGACGGATAACACAACGAAAACAACTTACGATCTGGACGCCGATCAGCGTGTGATTGATTTTGTCCTGGCTCCCGGCGTAAACAATGAAATATCGACGCAGGCGGTCGGACGGAAAACTACCGTTACCATTGTTGATACCCTGCCGAAGTATCTGCACTACCGAAGCGGTTCTTCCTAATTCGGCGGCAACTATACGCAGACCTCCGTCAACGGCGGTACCCAGGGAGATATTACAGGCGGCGTACTGAATGAACCGACGGTCGTAACCAACGCCGACGGCACCGAGACGCTTACATGGACTATCACGGATGTGGTTGTCGGGCAGGAAATGCAGCTTATTCACTATTCCGTCAATGTAGGCATCAAGGGGGGGACGAAGAAAATGATGTTCCTATTGGCACAACCAATTTGACCAACACGGCGGAGATCTCCGTCGAAGGGAGCGATCAGCCCCAATCCGTTGCCTATGGAAATGTTGCGGAAGTAGGCGTAGTGCTGACCCGAGGAAGAGCAAGCGCCTACGGCAAGTATTCCAAGAATACCGTAAGGTGTTTGAAAAAGGAGTGCGTTTCACTGCTTGGTGTGTAAATATAGCCCTTTTGGTATTTATGGTAATGCACGGAGCGAATTATTACAGACTTCCTTTAAGCGAATTGCTTTCCTTGCCGGACCGTGAATATACAGCCCGGGATTTATATACCGTAACATGTGATATTGCCGACAAAGCCGCAAAAGCACGGGAAGGTTTATCTGAAGACGAAAACGGTTGTGCTGTATTATCGGTGACCGAAACCGAACTACTAAAGCTTGCAGACAACTGTTATGATAATATCAGTAAAGAATACTCTTTTTTAAAAACAGGTGTATGGCGGGTGAAGCCCGTAGCATTATCTCACCTGTGGTCTTACACAGCGACAACAGGCGTTTACTGTCCTTGGACTTCGGAGGCTAATGTAAATACCGATGTACCTGAGTACA
>JBJEOD010000343.1:0-6398 GCA_051880535.1 Acutalibacteraceae bacterium
GTAATAAGCCAGAACATTTCCCACTCCGTCGCCGAGTCAACCCTTGCCGCCTCATAAAGCGAAGGCGAAACGCTTTGAAGTCCCGAAAGATAAATTATTATCTGAACGCCGCACTTCCATAAAATAGAGGTTATAAGGGACAGGAAATCGGTTATAAAGGCCGTAACCTTAGGCCCCAAGTAAATACGAACCTGTGCCGGAAGAAGTACATTTTCAACCGTTTCCATTGCTTCTCCCTGAACTCCCTGTCCTAAAAGCTGTGACATAACAAAGCCGGAGCCAAGAATAACCGGCAGGAAGAAGATTGTACGGTATACCGTTCTACCCGGAAATTTTTTGTTAATAAGAATTGCAATGAATATTGCAAAAATATTGGTAAGCGGTATCTGCAGCAGCATTTCCTTCATACTTGTAAGAAAATGCTTGATGTACCAGGTGTCGGTCTCTAAAACCTCTTTGAAATGTTCAAGACCCGCCCATTCAACCGCGTAGTCCGACATATTCACCACATTTACAAAGCAGAGCTGTAAAGAGCGGAATATCGGAAAGGCGAAGAAAGCGCAAAGTCCGATTATCCACGGTGAGACAAACATTAAGCCTGTTATTGCCTCGCGCCTTCTGGCACCGCCATGCTTTAATTTTTTCATTGTGCGCTTCCTCCTTTTACTACAGTATAATCCTTAGCCTTTACCGTAACGCCCTCAACGGTTCGGTCGGTATCGCCGTAGTTGATATAAATTCTGTTGCCGTCCGAATAGGTGACGCATACCATATCATCATCAATTCTTCTGTGGTCGGTCATCGTCTGATTTGCGGTAAATCCAAGCTCGCCCCCAAACTCCTCGATACAGCTCTTGATTCTTTCAAGCTGTGCGGTATATTCCGTTGCAAAAGCTGAGGTCACGTAGCTGTCCTTAAGTCTGTCTGAGGATTCGTAGGTCAGAACAAAATAAGGCTCAGAACCGTACTCTATCCATTTGAGCTTTTCGATTTGATAGTCAGGAGCCATATTTCCGGGTATTGTACCGCTGTAGCTTTTGACACCGTGAACTATCATCTGATAAAACGGTATCGATTCCGAAAATCCGCTGTATTCGGAATTTCGTTCGGGTAGGTCATAAATATAATCCGCATACTTAAGCACATAAGCGTTACCGCCCTGAACCGCCGTAGACATATCCTTTTCCTTTACCGATGAAAGCATAGTTGAAAATGCTTCGGCACACTGCTTTCTTGTGACGGTTTTACCCGACTGGTAATCGTTATAAAGGAAGGTGCCT
Source organism: Acutalibacteraceae bacterium (assembly GCA_051880535.1). Lineage (GTDB taxonomy): Bacteria > Bacillota > Clostridia > Oscillospirales > Acutalibacteraceae > UBA737. Next base: position 1,281 of record JBJEOD010000343.1, read on the forward strand.
ATTTTATCGAACGCTATTCCCGACGCTTCAAGCTTAACAAAACTATTTATCCGTTTTTCAATGAGCTTATTAAGCTCAAGTAAAGGATTAAGCAAAAATTCGCTTGTATCGGAATTGGTAATCGGCTGGCTCGCCTCGTTATAGGCAGCCTGGCTATTTTTATTAAAGCCGCTTCCGCCCTTCATGGCATAAACATAATCGTTTACAAGGTATAAACCGATATTTTTGTCCGATGCCCACTCATTAAGGTCTGTAAGCCCGCTCTTGCCTCCAAGCGTTCCCGATACCTTATCCCCCGCAGGATTAAGACCGTATCCGTTTTTCTGCCAGCCTAAAAGGAAAAGCCTTAAACAGTCTGTATCGCTTTCCGTAACAGAGTTTACTATTTCCTTTGCCTGATTAAAGGTTGTAAGGGACTGAAAGCTCTTTGACATAGAAGTATTTTTCTTTGTTCCCATTATAAGCTGTAAATTAACCCTAACGCTTTCTGCCGACGGGGTAAGCCGTCCTGTCCCCAACATAAACTCCCTTAAAGCCGCCGCCATATTACCGTAGGTAACATCGCCTGTTGTTCCGTTTGACAGGAAGATAAACTGCACTGAGAAATTACCCGCGGAACGCTTGCGCTCTATCTCGTTTATTTCAAGATTCGACGGAGAAAGATATGAATACTGCTTGCGGTAGCGGCAGGACATATATATGCTGTTTAATCCGTATGTCTCGGTCGAGGGAGAAAGGGTTACAAAGCTGCTGCCGTCACCCTCTGTCACATAGGCCGCAACCGCCTCATTTCCTCTGCATATACCGTATGCCGGCATACTTACGTTAAGGTTGCCCAGCAAAGAATTTTCCTCGACCTCATCAAGGTCAAAGGTGGAATTGAAATAAACCGAGGTTGTAACAGGATTTTTCGGCTTTTCTTCAGCGGTAAGTCTGCAAAGTGAGCCGCTTCCGTCAGGATACACCGCATATGAACGCTCGGAATCAACCACAGCACCCATAAGCGGAAACAACGCTATTGTAGTAACACCGAAATTTCCGTCCTCTTTAATACTGCTTTCGGGCACACGGGCTTTAAGACCGTATTCATTAAGCCATACCTCAATTGTAAAGCCTATCTGATAGTCATCAAAATAAAGTGTCAACGCCGCGCCGTCTTTAAGCCTTTCACCGCTCACCCGGCAGGTTGTACCGGAGCTTGTAAAAGCATCGCTGTTACCTGCAAAATCGGTATAGCTTACCCGACAGAGCATAAACCTGTCCGCATCGGAAAGCTCGGCATTACCGTAATAATCCGAAGGAACACCTGTTGAATATACCCTTCCCATTTTGGTATCACGGACATAGAATATATGATTCTCGGCTGAATAATCAAGCTGAAGCGCTCCGTTTGTACCTAAGGTTACGGTTCCGTCTTCAGGCAGGCTACCGCCCTCATAGACAGGCTCCTCGGCATCGGTTATAATTAAGATTGAATAATCCGCCTTTTCTTTTGTCAGAACCATAACGGCGCAGACAGTAATTACGAGAGCCAACAGAACAGCTATTATACCTAATACTCTTTTCTTTTTCATATGTATAACCCTCTCATTACTATCTTAAGAAAAAGTTCATTTCGGAACCCACTTCCTGAACAAACAGGACAATCTGACAGTCAAGCGCAAATGCCAGCATTATAACCGCTACTATAAGCAGCATTACAATCAGTATTACAAGCGTATATGCCACGGTTTTTCCGAAGGAGATACTGTTTGATTCCTTAAATGTAATAAAAATCAAAATTATTGCCCACGCCCACATAAGAGTCTGAAGTGCAGTATAAAAGCCTGCCTCATCCGCAGAGAGTACGCGAGACAGAATAATCGCTATCGGCTGAAGCAACAGTACCGGCATTAAGCTGTAGGAGCTTAACAGGAAGGTTTCCTTAAATGTTGCCTCGCCGCCGACTATCGTCATAAAGCCGTAACAGGCTACCGCCCATAATGCAACCGGCACTACCGCCATTGCAAGCTCAAGCAATATATTAGCACTTTTCGGCGATACCGTTGATACTGTGTAGTTGACCGTGTATACCGAAATTATCCTCCAAAAAGCCGATATTGCAAATGGCAAAAACATAGCTAAAAGCGGAATTTCCTTACGTTTTCGCTTTATAAGCGTAACCATTTCAATCGGGTGAAAAAGCATCATAAAGGCGCATTTAAACCACCACATTTATCTTCCGCCTCCCTCTTTCCAAAGCACCGCACGAAGCCGGCGCAGATATTTTTGCAAAAACTTTATAAGAAAAATCACAAGAATTACAGCAATCAGCACCGCTACTGCTATCAGCTCAAAATGGTCTCTGAAAAAGGCGTATCTGAGCTTTGAAAAGGCCTTGCTGTAATTAGCCTTATCCTCACCCTGATAAAATTCCTTTTTTGCCTCACTGTAGTTTCCGTTTTTGTATTCAATCTTACCTATCATAGTGCGGGCAAGGGTGTAGTTGCTTGCCTGCTCCTTAACACTCTGCCACAGGTCATAGGACTGACTGTATTTTCCGCTGTTATTAAGCAACAGCGCATCATGGACATTTTGGGTAAACTTTGTAGCGGTAAATACCTGAATACGTCCAAGAGCAGAATCAAGGGTTACAAGCTCATCTTTATCGTTTACAGCTATTGAGCTTATAACATTGAAGGAGGATGCACCGCTTCCCTTTCCGCCGAAAACTCCGACAAGCTCGCCGTTTTGGTCGTACTGATAAATACAGCTTGTATTTTCCTCAGCCACAAAGATTATACCCTTACTGTTTACGGCAATATCCGAAAAAATCGGAGTGTTTTCCGTTCCGTCGCTGTCGTAAAGTGTTTCGCCGTAATCTCCCGAGGGATAAATATTGTTGCCAACGGTATTTATAACACTTATTCTCTGAGAATCATTAAGACCGACTGCATAAAGCTTTCCGTTGCTGGTCATACAAAAATTTGAATACGACTCGGGTTCACGCTTTTGAGTCTGCATCTTTTGTTTTTCGGTCGCAAATTTATTGAAAATATACTCCCACAAATCAAAGCTCAATCGGTTATCGCCGACATAGCCCTTAAATTTATTTGCCGCATCTATAGTCATAAACTGCTTGCCCTGAATAACGTAAAGCAAATTGCTTATCGGGTCAAATTCCACCTTTGCGGGGGAGAAAACCGCTACGTCGTAAAGCAGGTCGGACTCAGGCTTTACAAAGCTTTCTATATATTCGCCGTCCTTACTGAAATGCACAACACGGCTGTTACCTGTATCGGCAACATAAATATCTCCCACCGAATCGGTTGATACGCCCATAGGAGACGAAAAAGAAATTCCGTCCGCCTCAGTAAGCTCCTTTATTACATTAAAGCTTTTATCGGTAACTAAAACTCGATTGTTTCCGGTATCAGCAATATAGTAACCGTTTTCATCGGCAAATAAATCTTTAGGGTCATTAAGTCCGTCATAGGAGCCTTCAACCTTAAAATCCGAAATTACCTGCTTAGCCTCAAACAAGGTCGGAATTGTTACATGGTCGCCGTTCTCATCAAGCACATAGCTGCTGCTTACATTTGTAAGTGCATGTGTCGGAACGGAAAGTATAATTGCCGCGGTTAGCGCCACAGCAAAAACCGAAATAATCTTTTTCATTGCTCCGACACCTCCTATTTAATTCCCGAATATGCCATTGTTGCTATAACCCTACGTTGCATAATTGTATAAATAACCACCGTAGGCAGGGTTGAAATAAAGGTTCCTACCGCCATAACACCTGCTCTTGCGAGAGAGCCGCCTGCACCTATTGATTGAAGTGCCACAGGAAGAGTACGCATAGCATCCTCTGTAATATATACCATCGGTGAGAAGGAATCGTTCCAGCTGTTTACGAACGTAAATACAACAAGTGTACTGCACGCAGGCTTCATAAAGGGAAAAACAATTTTCGTGAATATCTGAAATTCGTTGGCTCCGTCAAGTCTCGCCGCCTCCAAAAATGCATCGGGCAGCTGGTCGCAGAACTGCTTTACAAAGAAGAAACCGAATGCGCCGGCTATCTTAGGCAGTATAAGTGCCCAGTAGCTATCCATAAGTCCCAGCTTGTTAATAACCAGATAGTTCGGTATGGTCATAAGCGTACCGGGAAACATAAGTGTCATTACTATCAGGTTGAATATTTTGTTTTTAAAGGGCAATTCAAGCTTTACAAGGCTGTAAGCGCCTATTGAGGAAATGAATATTGTTAAAAGAACAGTTACAACCGACAGAAAAACACTGTTGGTTACATAACGTAAAAAAGGAACGCTGCTTGATGATGTTGCAAAAAGCAAATCACGGAAATTGTCCAGAGTTGGCTTCCGCACAAAGAAAACCGGCGGAAAGCGCAACAGCTCGTCAAGCGGTTTAAAGGCCGTAGAAATGACGTAAATAAGCGGCAGAGCCGTAAAGCATACCAAAAGAATAACAAGCAGATATACAAATATTCTTGAAACAGATATTTTAATATTAAGCTTTCCCAAATGAATGTGAAAACCGTTTCTTACTCGCATTTAATTCCTACCTCCTTTTTATTCATCGTCACTCGACAGCAGTATCATAACCGCTTTTCCGAACAGAAATGTAATTAAGAACAGTACTACCGATACCGCAGATGCATAGCCCATTTCATAGCGTACAAACGCATAGTCGAAAATGTGGGCTACAAGGGTATGACCCGCATAGTTCGGTGTCGGGAAGCCCGCAAAGGAGGTGATAACATCAAATACACCGAAGGAACCGGATATTGTGTTTATCGCTCCGAAAAGCAACTGTGGCTTCATCTGAGGCAATGTTATGTAGAAGAGCTCCGCAAAGCGACCCTTTATTCCGTCGATTGCTCCTGCCTCATAAAGCTCCTGGTTGGCATTCTGAAGTCCCGCCATAAATACCAGGAAGCCGGTACCCATACTCATCCATATCTGAATAAAAATACATACCGGAAGTATTAAATCAACACTTTGGTTCCACAGTATGGGAGAAGAAATAATACCAAACTTAAGTAAAACGTTATTTATAAGACCGTAACTGTCCGATGAGAAAAAGTAGGTCCATATAACACCCATTGCCGCACCGCTT
>JBJEOD010000344.1:0-6353 GCA_051880535.1 Acutalibacteraceae bacterium
ATCGGGAACGTTAACCATAAACTGCTTCATAAGAAAAACGTTAAAGGACGAGCCGAAAACAGGCAGAAAAATCGACCAGTAGGTATCCACTATTCCGAGCTTAGACATTACAAGATAGTTCGGAATAGCCGTAACCGTCGCGGTAAACATAAGTGCGGTAACAACAAGGCTGAATAACGCGTTTTTGCCGGGAAAGCTCTTTTTTTCAAGAACATAGCCTGCGGCAGAGGCAATGAAAATCGAGCCTAAGGTTCCGCCAACCGTTATGAAAACAGTATTTGAAACATACCTTGAAAAGGGTACCATTGTTTCTGTAAAAAGCGCCGATATACCCTTAAAATTATCAAGGGTAGGATTTCTCACAAAAAATCTGGGCGGGAATACAAACAGCTCGTCGAGCGGTTTAAAGGCGTTGCTTATCGCATATACCATAGGCAGTACCATTACTGCGGCGAATAAGCAAAGAAATACAAAATTGATTACATCGCCTGCAATCGACCTTCCCGCGCGCGGTTTAATAAGCTTAAATTTAAAATGTTTCATATTCGTTACACCTTTTAGCTTTATTATTTACCCACGCCCGAAAGCACGCGCTGGATAAGCTTGTTTGTTCCTACCATTACGGCAAATAGTATTGTTGCTATCGCGCTGGCGTAGCCCATTTCAAACTTCGTACTGCCATAGTCGGTAAGATGGTTTATAATGGTATGCGCCGCATAATCGGTACTTGGAAATCCGCATAGCGCGGAGGTTATGTCGCCCACGCTGAAGGACTGGGTAATGCTCATAACCGCGCCGAACATAAGCTGCGGCTTCATAGACGGAAGGGTTATATACCAAAGCTCCTGCCAGCGGTTGCGTATGCCCTCGATATAACCTACCTCGTAATAGGAACGGTCTATGCCGCGGAGACCCGCGACAAAGGAGAGGAAGCCGGCGCCCAAGCTCATCCATATTACAACAAGTATTACGAGCGGAAGCATATACGCGGGATCGGTAAACCACTGTATAGGCTCGTCGATAATATTGAAATAAAGGAGCAATGAGTTAGCGTAGCCGTAAGCGTCGCCGCTGAACATTATCTGCCATATCATATAAACGCCGCCCGAAATTGAGGGAGCATAGAAAAGCAAAACCATAAGCGGTCGGATTTTAGGATTCAGGTCGTTAATAAACCACGCCACAAACAGCGAAGCGAAATATCCCACAGGTCCTGTAATAACCGCAATAATCAAGGTGTTCTTAACCGCAATCAAAAATTCATCATCGCTGAAAAGCAGGTCAAGATAGTTCCTTAAAAAAACGAAATTCGGGGTTTGAAAAACGTTATAATCGGTAAAAGAAAGGACTATTGAAATACCTACGGGCAAAATTGTAAAAAGTGAAAAAAGAATTACGAAGGGTCCCAAATAGCAAACCGAAAAAATCTTGTCCTTGGTGCGCCAGCCCATGGTACGGCTCTTGTTTTGTTTAGCCATATCATTTTACCTCCTTGTCTTCTAACGTAGGCAATCCGAATTCCTTGCGCTTTTTAGTGAACTCGGAATTAATTTTGTAAGTGTATTCGTACAAAGCGTCGGTTGCAGAGGCGCCCTTGTAAACGACGCTCCTGAATGCGTTGTTAAGGTTACGCGCCAAATAATATCCGCCGGGCATAGGAGCTACCGCCGTGGTGTTTGCCTTTTGCGCGTTTATAATCGCCTTTTCCTTTGAGCTCCAGTTGCTGTTTTCAAAGGCTTCATTGTTCGCCGAATTGTAGCGCGCGGATTTACCGAGAATACTCTCAACCTCGTCCGCAAAATCGGTCTGAGCGTCGGTATCGGTCCACCACTTAACAAACTCCCAGCTTTCATCAGGCTTATCGGTGTCGGCAAGAATCATTACCGAACTTGAGCCCGCAAGCGCCGTGCGGTTTACCGAACCGTCCTCCCTGACAGTGCCCGGAATCTCTACCATTTTCCAAAGCCCGTTAATTTCAGGCGCGGCTATCTGGAGTGTATTATACAGACCGAATGAAGCAATTCCAATCGGCATTTCGCCGCTGCGAAAACGGTTTTGAAATTCAAAGGTAAGCGGGAAACCGTAGCTTACATATAAATTCGTAAATTTATTAAATACATTTATTGCGGCAACCGAATCAAAGGTTGTATACATACCGCCCTCGGCATATATATCAATACCCGCCTGCATTAGCATCGTAAGATATGTATTTGAATCGGACGAAACGCCGATTTCCATATTATTATTTGCAAGAACGGAAGATATTTCGATTAAATCGTCCCAGGTTTCGGGAACAGAAACACCCAGCTCCTCTAAAATATCGGTTCTGTAAAACATCATATCAAAGGCAATAGCCTCGGGAATACCGTATAGCTTATCGCGATAACGCAGAGTAATCAAAGACGATTCGGGGAATCTTGAGGTGACGCTGTCAATGTCCTTAAAGTCGGAAAGCGGATATGCGGCCTCTCTCATCGCGTAGTTAAAAACATCGGGACTTGAAAGGGCTACGACGTCGGGTCCCATTCCCGCTACAACCGCAGACATAAGCGAACCCGCGTCAACATTTTTAACAGAGGTTGCAATGCCGCTTTTCGGGGTAAATGATTTTGCCGAAAGGTTTCTTACAATTTGTGCCTGATCTCTTCCCGTTCCGACCCAAACGGTAATCGCGTCCTTATTGTCCGTAACCTCGGCGGCGCCAATCAATTCATAATCGGTCATATAGGAAGCCAGATACTCGCCAACCGAAAAAGCCAACTGCCTGAAGAATCCCACCGAAACTTTCGGAAGCTCCTTACCGTCGCCGACAACAAAAAGGTCTATTTCAAGCGGTTGTTCGGTAGCCGAGGCTATCCAAGTACTTAAAGAACCGATATTGCTCTTGAAATATGAAAACTCGCTCGGAATAGTATCGGGGTCTTTGTTCATTTTTTCAAGCTGTCTTATAAAGCTTCTTATAAGCGCGGCGCCCGCATTTCCCTTGCCGCAGTACTGCTCGATAAAATCGGCACAGACCGTGAGCTTATCCGCATAAGTGCCGAAAGCGGCTATCTGTTCGGGATAAAGCACGTCCAAGCGGTAATCTCTGAGCAGGTCGGGGGTTGCGCCAATCGTCATAAGCAGCTTACGGTAAATCGCGTTAAAGCCGTCAACGCAATCGTCAAGAACTCTGAGAAGCGTATCAAGCTTTCCGGGGGTTGCACGCATTTTAATTTCGTTGTCTCCCGCTTCAAGATAGAAAAGGTAATCTTCCCCGTCGCCGAGATTTGCCGACTGCCATGAGCTTTCAAAGCCGAAGGTTATCTCGGTCGCCTCCTTAAACTGAAGCTTATTATTAATGTATACCGTCCTTGTGGACGCCTGACCCGGCGAGGAGTTTTGGCGAAAACGCAGGCTTATTTTATAAAGTCCCGTCTTGTCTACCTTAACATTCCATTTAATATACTGACCCGCAACGCTCCAATGGCTGGCACCTATTGTGTTGAGTCTTATTTTTCCTGTTTGTGAGGGGCTTGTTGCGGCAGAGGTTCTGTCGGGAATCGGATAAATAGTGGTCGAAGACTTTGCTAAGCATTTTTCCGCCTCTACGGTAACCGAGCCGCCCGCCTCGGAGATACCCGCGGCTTTTCTTTCCTCCTTAAGCTCGGTATAGCTTTTTACATTTCCCGCAGGTTCAAGAATCAGCTTTTGAATTTTAACCTCGCCTGCAAGCTTATAAACCGTAACAATGTTTTTACCTGCGTTAAGGTTTACCGAAAGCGGCTCGTTATAGCTGTATGAATAATCATATATGTAATTGGTAACTGGCGTTTCGGACTGTTTTTGCTCGGGTCGTATCTCATTCCCGCCGAAATCTTTTTTCGGCTCGCCGTCGTCGTAATACTCGCGTTCTAAAATAAACTCGGAAAGCTCGCTGTACTGTGTTTGTCCGTTAACCCGTATTCCCCGTTCTATCTGCTCTCTTCCCGAAGCGGGAACAGCATATTCAAGCTTTAAATAATATCGTCCGTTTTCCGGAGTGTCAAGCGCAAAATCCAAGCACTCGGTGCCGTCGGCGTCTGAATATTCGGAGGCGGTTGTTATTACTATATCATCTCCGACCGCGTCTTCAAAAGCGCCGTGGGTCAAGAAATAAGAATAGCTGTCCTCCGCTGCGCTTTCGTACTCTATTTTTTCAAGCAGAGGGAACACGTCCTCCTCCGTCCTCTTTTCCGAAGACCTCGCCGAAGTCAAAGGCGAGCAGGAAAGAAGCAGAGAAGCAGCCAGCAAAAGCGAAACAGATTTACGCATATTATTTCCTCCGAATTTATATTATCATCATTCATAAAAATTACTGTCAAAACATCATTCCCATTGATTATAATTAATAATAGCATACAATAAGTATTTTGTATTGTAAAATCCGAATACAAAATGGTAAAATACAACTTTTTCTATTTTTTACATATAAAGTCAAAATAAGGAAAAGACATAAAAAATACCTGTCTTTTCCATTAATATCGTAAATATATATGCATTGATAAAAATAATTTCGTAATATTTATACAATCAATGAGCATTTTTGGAAAAGGATAATAAAAGTAAAATCAAATATTGAAATAATCTTTAACCTATGCTATAATGCACAGCAAGGAGGTAAACTGCCAATGGAAGAATTAACCTTGCTGGATTTTGATTTAGATTCCGTCCCCGATATATATGCAGACATTTTGTGTGCCGAAATAATAAGCCTTGACGAAAAACATATTTTTGAACACAGTGGCTGCCACGAGTTTGTTATAACCCTTTCGGATAATATTGTATCGGAAATATATTCCAACGAATTGTTTCATCACCGCGCAACCTACCCCGCATATACCTTTACTTCTATTAAAGATAATCACAAATATATCTTTTTTCCGAAAAAAGACGGCAGGCTTCTGCATATCAAATCCAACATATACGCCCTTCAAGAGTCAAAGCAATCGCCGTTGGAGCTGAACCGCAGCTATTTGCCCTTGAATATCAAGATTGATGTAATGACTCCCACCGATTATGAACAGTATTTTCCTTCGATAAAGGACATTATAATACACATTGCTAAATCCCTTGAAAGCACAAACGCTATAAACGAAATTCTGCGAAGACAGGTTGAAAATATAATAATAATGCTTTTAAGCATTAGCCTTTCAATAATAAACACGGTTATGCACTCAATTTCGGGAATTGCTTTAACCAATATCACTTCTCTCGGCAAGCATCCGTTTGAGCTATCGGTAAGCAATGTATATATATGGTCGGAAAATCCCGAGGCTCACAATGACGCCAAGCTGCTTCAAACAAATAACACACAGCATAAATACATTGAAATTCCGCGAAAATCGGATGAATATGTATATGAATACAACGAGCTGTCTCCGGAGATTAACAACAGCTTCGGAAAGCTTACCGTAACCGAAAACGACGATTTTAAGCTTTGGCTTTTCCCTAATGCCGACTCCAACCCCCTCTACCTTTCTAAGGACCGGTACAAGGCTGTTGTTACCCTTAAGCTTAAATGCAGTCAAGCCTGCGATCTACTGCTTCATTTGTATTCCATACCCAACTACTTTAGCATTTCCTATCCTTTAACCGTAGTCAAACCTAATGTATGGCAAAGCTTTATAATACCTATAATTAACAGCAGCACTTCTAATATCTTTCATCCGTTGGTAGTACGCGCAATCAACTACATAAAGGATAATTACGGAACTAAGCTTACAATTGAAAACATTGCAGAACCGCTTCACATTCACCCATCATATCTTTCTGCGATATTTAAGAAAAGCACAGGACTTTCAGTAAACAACTATATAAACAATTACCGCATCACCATAGCCAAACAACTGCTTGCGAACACCGAAAATGATATTTCCACAATTGCAAATATGACCGGCTTTTACGACAGTCAGCATTTTCTTAAAACCTTTAAAAAAGTTTGCGGAACAACTCCAAAAAAATTTCGTAAAAATTTAACCGTATTATAATTGGGACTTTAGCGTTATATTAGATTTTCACAGCCATATTGAGCGCAAAGACTTGCACGCTTTGGATATGTAAGAATATCCACGGCGTGCAAGTCTTTCTTTGTTACGGTATGATGTAATATACCGTTTCCTCCAATACCCCGGTAGCCCTTGCAAGTGTTTTCGTCTCGGTAGGCAGTATATACGGAATATTGAACGTCTATGCGGTTATTATAGAAATACGCGGCAAGACAGGCTAGGCGGTGTGAAAGCAATCGCAAAGACTTTGCTTATGACCGCCGTCAATCAAACGCCCTACCTTTCAAGGAAGGACTTCTCGAAAATCCTTGCCTCTGCGTGGATAAA
>JBJEOD010000345.1:0-6273 GCA_051880535.1 Acutalibacteraceae bacterium
GTCATTCCCACGGCGGCAGGGTGATACTTAAAATGGCGGCGACGGGTATGGTAAGGCCTCCTAAAATAGTTTTGCTCGATTCGGCGGGTCTGATACCCAAAAAAAGCGCCAAGCAGAAAATTAGGGCGAAAAGCTTTAAGGCAATAAAGCGCATACTTACCCTGCCCGTTATAAAAAAACATTCCGAGGGCTTGCTTGATAAGGCGCGTAAGCACTATGGCTCTGCCGACTACAACGCCGCGCCAGAGGTTTTACGCAAGACAATGGTATCCCTTGTAAACACCGATTTAAGGGATATTATAAGCAATATTTCCTGCCCTACCTTACTTATCTGGGGCGAAAAGGACACAGATACCCCACTTGCCGACGCCGAAATCATTAAAAGTCTTATACCCGATTCGGGGCTGTGCGTTATAAAGGGCGCGGGACATTATTCGTTCTGCGAGCAGCCGTATCAGGCGGCGGCGATTTTAAAATGCTTTATTAATTAGGAAGTGAACGAATTGAATTTGATTTTACTTATTTCCCTTATTCTTGCCGCTCTTTCGGGGCTTTTCGCCCTTGTAAGGCAGTACCAGATGCTCCAACAGAACTCCTATTTTCCCTCCCGCTATCTTCCTTGGGTAAAGGAAAGCTATTCCGTCCTGCTGTGCATAGAGTGTATTGCATTTTGCCTTACCTCGCTTTTGATGAGCAGAGGGCTTTTTACCGCACAGCTGATTCTTTTAATCGCCGTTCTTGCCGTCCGTGTTTTTATATGTGTAAGAACCCAGAAGAAATCGATAAAAAAGCTTGTCTTTACAGGCAGAATAAAGCGGCTTTTCGCGGCGGCGGCAATACTGCTTGCATTATTTATATGTATATATGCCGTTTTTCCCGATAGTACCTCAGGCGAAATTTTTGCTATGCTTTGCCTTGTTTTTTCCTTCGTGTCTCCCCTTACCGCCCTTGTATGCCGTATGCTTACCGCACCGATTGAAAAAACGGTTTCACGGTGGTATATTAACGACGCTAAGCGTATTATAAAGGAACACGGTAATCTTACCGTAATTGGCGTTACGGGCAGCTACGGCAAAACCACCACAAAGTTTATTTTAAGCCGCATTTTAAGCGAAAAATACAATGTTGTCGCTACTCCCCAAAGCTTTAACACACCTATGGGAGTTGTCCGCACAATCCGCGAGAAAATCGAGCCGCAAACCCAAATTTTTATCTGCGAGATGGGGGCTAAAAATATCGGCGACATTAAGGAAATCTGCGATATTGTCCACCCGAAATACGGCATAATCACCTCGGTCGGCGAACAGCACCTTGAAACCTTTAAGACGGTAGACAATGTTTTTAAAACTAAGTTCGAGTTAGCCGACGAGGTATTGAAAAACGGCGGCGAGGTCTTTGTAAACGGCGACAGCGCGGAGCTCATAAAGCGGATTGACCCCACCCTCTACACCGTTTACGGCACGGGCGATTTCAATTTTAAGGCCCGAAGCATTTCCTACGGAAGAAACGGCTCGGAATTTACCGCCGTTTCGGGCGAAACAGAAATACCGCTTTCTTCACGTCTTTTAGGGCTTCACAGCGTTATTAATATAACGGGTGCGGCGGCGCTAGCCCTGCGTTTGGGCGTAACCCCCGAAAATATCCGCTTTGCGGTTTCCTCCTTAAAGCCTACCGAGCATAGGCTGGAATTGAAGCCTTACATTAACGGCTCTACACTTATTGACGATGCATATAACGCGAATCCGGAGGGCTGTATCGAGGCGGTGCGGGTATTAAGCTCCTTTGATAATATGAAAAAGGTTATTGTTACTCCCGGGCTTATTGAGCTTGGCGCAAAGGAATATGACTGCAATTTTGCACTCGGTCTTGAAGCCGCGAAAAAGTGTGATATAATTATACTTGTAGGTCTTAACCGTTCTAAGCCATTAAGAGAGGGCGTAGAGTCGGTCGGCTTTAATCCCGACAACCTGTATGTGGTTAAAAGCTTTAAGGAGGCTATGGAGGTTTACGGCAGACTTGCCGATAAAAACACGGCGGTTCTGCTTGAAAACGATCTGCCGGACAATTATTTAAACTAAAATCAAAAAAGGTGATTTTTATGAAAACAAATATCGCGGTGCTTTTCGGCTGTCGCTCGGTTGAGCATGAGGTTTCAATTATTTCCGCCGTTCAGGCAATGCGGGCTATTAAGCGCGAAAAATACGACGTAACCCCGATTTACGTCACAAAAAGCGGCGAAATGTATACGGGTAACGCCCTTTTTGAAATCGAGAATTACAGAAATCTTCCCGAGCTATTGAAGCAGAGCGACCCTGTTGTGCTTGCCCGCAAAAGCGGCGGCGTTTATATGGTTTATGAAAACAGCGGCTTTTTTAGCAAGAAAAAGGATGTTAAAATTGACCTTGCCTTTCCTGTAGTTCACGGCACAAACTGCGAGGACGGAACGGTTGCGGGGTATCTTGAATACTTAGGTCTTCCCTATATCGGGTGCGACATACTCTCCGCCGCCGTGGGAATGGACAAGGCGGTGTTTAAGGACGTTTTAAAGTCGGCGGGTTTGCCCGTGCTTGACTGCGTCACCTTCCGCACCCGCGAATATATGCTTGAAAAGCAAAAAATCACGGCAGAGCTTGAAGAAAAGGTAGGCTTCCCGCTTATTATAAAGCCCGTAAACTTAGGCTCAAGCGTGGGGATCACCAAAGTAAACGATATAGACAGCCTTGACGCGGCGATTACACTTGCCGCCTCCTTTACCGACAGAATTTTAGCCGAGCGCGCGGTAACAAGCCTGCGTGAAATCAACTGTTCGGTTATCGGCGACGCCGACTCCTGCGAGCCGAGCGTTTGCGAGGAGCCCTTTATGCACGACGAAATTTTATCCTACGAGGATAAGTATTTATCAAATTCAAAGGGCGGCGCGTCAAAGGGTATGGCGTCTTTAGGCAGAAAAATTCCCGCGGACCTGAGCGAAGAAAAAGCTAATGAGATTAAAAGACTATCCTGTGATATATTTAAGGCAATCGGCGCGTCGGGTGTGGTAAGAATAGACTTTCTTATCGACACCGAGACCGATACGGTTTACGCAAACGAAATCAACACTATCCCCGGCTCTCTCTCCTTTTATCTCTGGGAGCCTGTGGGGCTTAAATATACCGATATGATTGATAAATTGGTCGAGCTTGCTTTTGCCCGTCAGCGAAACCGCGAAAACCTTACCTTCACCATTGATACTAACATTCTCTCGGGAGTGTCCTTTGGGGCAAAGGGTGCAAAAGGAGCGAAGCTTTAATGACTAAGCTTTTAATAAAGCTTTTTATAAAAAACAGCGAGGAAGTAAGCGACGGCGCGGTTCGACTTAAATACGGTACACTCGGCGGTGCGGTGGGAATAGTCTGCAATTTAATACTATGCGCCTTTAAAATCACAGTCGGGCTTATCACCGCGAGTATCTCTATTGTAGCGGACGGACTTAACAACCTTTCGGATATGGGGTCGTCAATTATTACAATGATAGGCTTTAAAATGGCGGGCAAGCCTGCGGACAGCGACCACCCCTTCGGTCACGGAAGAATGGAATATATGTCTGCCTTTATCGTCGCAATGCTTATACTCCTTGTCGGCGCGGAGCTTTTTAAGTCCTCTGTTTCCGCACTTATTTCAGGAGAAGGTATGCCGACCTACTCGGTATGGGCGCTTATAATACTTGCAGTATCGGTGCTTGTAAAGCTCTGGATGTGCCTTTTTAACCGCAAGCTCGGCAAAAAAATAGACTCGGAGGCACTGCTTGCCACCGCGCAGGACTCCCTTAACGATATGGTTACCACCTCGGTAATTCTTCTCTCGGTCGGGGTATCTATGCTGATAAAGCTTCCCTTTAACCTCGACGCGGTGATGGGTATTTTAGTTGCGGTATTTATACTCTATTCGGGGCTTGCCTCGGCTAAGGATACGCTTGATGAGATTTTAGGCACTCCGCCCGATAAAAAGCTTATTGAGGAAATCGAAAACACTATATTGTCCTTTAAGGAATTTAAGGGAATACACGACCTTATAATACACAATTACGGCCCGGGCAGACAGTTCGCCTCGGTACACGTTGAGGTACCGCAGGACACCGATATTGTAAAGTGTCACGAGCAGATAGATTTGTGCGAAAAGTTAGTTGACGAAAAGCTAAACATTTCGCTTGTGATACATATGGACCCGATTGACGTAAACGATGAATCGGTATCAAGAGCTAGGGAAAGCATTGTAAACGCGGTAAGGGAAATCGATAATAATATGTCGGTTCACGACTTCCGAATGACCCCCGCGGGCGAGACACGCACCAATCTTATATTTGACGTTGTGGTTCCGTCCTCGGTCAAAATTTCGCACGAGGAATTGGGCGAGCGAATTAACGAAATCGCAAGGAAAATAAACCCGACATACTGCTGTGTTATAACCTTTGACAACGATTTTACGGGACGTTAAGGTGATTAATATGACGTTAAACGATTTGGAAATTGGTAAAGAGGCGGTTATTACCGCCGTAAACGGTGAAGGGGCTCTCAGACTGCGTCTGTTAGATATGGGGCTTATCCCCGGGACTAAGGTAAAGGTTATTAAAATAGCGCCGTTGGGCGACCCTATTGAGATTACACTCAGGGGCTATGAGCTTACCATCAGGCGGGAGCACGCAAAGGAAATTGATGTTGAAAGCGAGGGTGAGGCAAAATGATTTTTGCGCTTGTCGGGAATCAGAACTGCGGCAAAACCACCCTTTTTAACGCGCTAACTGGAGCTAACCGGCACGTCGGGAACTTCCCGGGCGTTACGGTAGACCAAAAAATGGGGGACATTACCTCTGCCAAGGGCTGTTCCGTGGTCGATTTACCGGGCATTTATTCAATCCGCCCCTATTCGACTGAGGAAATTGTAACCCGCGATTTTGTGCTTAACGAAAAGCCCGACGGTATTATCAATATTATAGACGCAACCAACATTGAACGCAACCTCTACCTTACCCTACAGCTTTTGGAGTTAGGTATTCCAACGGTTATTGCCCTTAATATGATGGACGAGGTGCGCGGCAACGGCGGAACGGTAAATATCAAGCTTTTTTCAGAGCTTTTAGGCGTTCCCGCAATACCTATAAGCGCCGCTAAGAACGAGGGTATAAGTGAGCTTGTAAAAACCGCCGTGGCAACCGCTAAGGGCAGGGTTAAGCCGAAGGTGCAGGATTTCTGTGCCCCGGGACCCGTTCACCGCTGTATACATGCGGTTTCCCACCTTATTGAGGACCACGCCCAGAGCTTCGGCATCTCTCCCCGCTTTGCGGCAACAAAGCTTATCGAGGGGGATTTATCCTTTGCCGAAAAGTTAGAGCTTGACCGAAACGAGCTTGAAACAATTGAGCACAACGTTAAGGAAATGGAAACTGAAAGAGGGCTTGACGCCAACGCCGCCCTTGCGGATATGCGCTATGCTTTTATTGAAAGCGTCTGCGAAAAAGCAGTTGTAAAATGTAAGGAAAGCCGCGAGCATCACCGCAGTGTGAAAATCGACAGCGTGCTTACCAACAAATATTTAGCACTACCCCTTTTCCTTGTAATAATGCTCCTAATCTTCTGGCTTACCTTCGGAGTTATCGGCACCTTTTTATCCGACCTGTTAACCATTGGTATCGACAAGCTGACCGCCCTTACGGATTCTGCGCTTACTGCCTACGGCATAAACGAGGTTGTTCACAGCCTTGTAATCGACGGAATTTTCGCGGGTATAGGCAGCGTGCTGACCTTCCTGCCGATAATCGTGGTACTGTTCTTCTTCCTTTCAATTCTTGAGGACACGGGCTATATGGCGCGGGTCGCCTTTGTAATGGATAAGCTTCTTCGCAAAATAGGACTATCGGGCAGAAGCTTTGTGCCTATGATAATCGGCTTCGGATGTTCGGTTCCCGCGATAATGGCGTCGCGCACGTTGTCGTCCGAGCGTGACCGCAAGATGACGATTATGCTTATTCCCTTTGTCTCATGCTCGGCTAAAATACCGATTTACGCGGTTTTTTCCGCCGCATTTTTCCCGAAGCACTCGGCGCTTGTGATGTTTGCGCTCTACATATTCGGAATTATTATGGGGATAATAACCGCGCTGATACTAAATAAAACCGCCTTTAAGGGGAATCCCGTTCCCTTTGTAATGGAGCTGCCCAACTATCGCCTGCCCTCGGCAAAAAGCGTACTGCTTCTAATGTGGGATAAGGCGAAGGATTTTTTGCAGAAGGCGTTTACC
>JBJEOD010000346.1:0-6227 GCA_051880535.1 Acutalibacteraceae bacterium
CGTGCCAAAGGTTGGGATAAATAAAGGAAATCAGGATAAGCAGACAAAAAATTTGCGATACCGTGAGAAACACTGCGTTGCCCGTGCCTGACATTTCAGAACGGATAGAGGCGGTGGAAACTGTATAGCCCTGCTCCTCATAGGTGGATTTATAGGTATCCTCCCCGTCCTCGTAATAATAAGTATAAAGCTCGGTCTGAGAGCTTGTATCGCTTGAAGTGCCATATGCCTTGTAGCCTATGTTCTTCGTAAAGGCGGCGGTAGCAAGCACGCTGAATGAAATCACAATGAAAAAGCACATTATATTAATTACTACGGTTTTTAAAAACAGCTTTGAACCGCTTTTGAATATCTCTTTCATACACACACCCATTTCAATATAATATATCTATTATACTTTATAAAAAAAATAAATGCAAGAAGCAGTATGCAACTTCCTGCATTTTTAATAAATTATTTACAATATGATTAATAAAGCTACCCCTAAAAGGACAAGAAACGCCGCTGAGGCTAAAATAAGAGCCCGTATCTGTTTTTTTCGTTTAATCCTTTTGCGCAGCGCGGTCTTGTGAACGGATTCGTCATAGTTAAAGGAAAAGCTGCTCGCCGCCTTTTTAAGCTGCTTTGCGCTTAAGGTTCCGTATTCGGGAGTGACATAAAATACTATTTTCTCAAAAAGCTTACTGCCTGTGTTGTTTACTACAATTACTGTTTTGCTTACGCCCTTAACCATTGATTTTTGCCCCTTTGTTATTTATCTGTTATATTGATTGTTGGCAAAAAATAAAAGGAATATTCACTAAATATCAGTCGGCGGAAATCAGCTTCTTTACTTTTGATATTTTGACTGATATAATAAACACGAGCTTCGGAAAGGAATACTGATAATGAAAAGAATTGAATTGACAAAAAAAGACAGCGAGCTTATAGAAAAGGGCTTGAACACTTTAAAGGACAATTTCGACGACGGCGTATATCATCATACCGTCGGCTGCGCCGTTTTATGCAAAAACGGAAAAATATACACGGGCGTAAACTGTGACGGAATACACGGCTCCTGTGCTGAATATATAACCTTGGGCGCGGCAATTTCCGCGGGAGAAAGAGAATTTGATACTATTGTCGCCGTCCACGAAAAGGCTTTAAACTGTATTATTCCTCCCTGCGGAAACTGCCGCCAAATGCTTTTTGAATACTGCCCCGATATTTTGGTAATTGTAAATGACGAAAACGGCAAGCCTATAAAAGTAAAGGCGAGGGATTTATTGCCGTTTGCCTGGGAGCCTGTTATATGCTGAAAATCCACCGCGGTTAACATAAAAAAGTGGATAACTCGGTGGAAAAGTCGATTAACTCGCTGTTTCAAGGCAAAAGTTATCCACCGCTTCGGAAATAATAACGGGTTATGTTAATTCATTCGGATTTAAAGCTTCTGCCGTTAAGAAAGGCGACGGTTCTTTCCACAGCGTCGCGGCTGTCTCCCCAATCAGTGTTTTCCTTACTTCTGTAATCGTACATAGTACAGTATTTTGATAAATCGGCGTACAGCTTTTTTGAATATTCGGCGGTAATACGGTTAAGATTATCGGCAAACTCCCCGCCGTAGGAACGCATATTTTTTTTAGATGCTCCGCTTAACAGCCTCTCGTAATGCGGAAGACAGAAGGCAGTCTGATTATTAAACATATCGCGGAAATCGCGCTCATTTTCGTAACAGCGGTAAACCGTGTCGATAAGGCGCGACATTCCCCACTCTATTTTCGAGCAGATAAAGCAGGAGTCGCCTACCCTTTTGGCGCCCTGCTCCTTCTTTGAATCGGTATTAAACAGCTTTTTCTTAAAAATGTTATCGTTTATTTCATTAATGTGGGTCTGGAGCATTAAGGCTAACTGAAGTCTTCCCCGACGCGACATCATTTTACCGTAATGATACTCGCAAAAGCCGACCTTGTTGGTCTCTATCCGCACGTCGGGCTCCATCATAGCGTCGCCTAATATGTATTCAATCATTCTTTCCTCAATCGTGTCCCGCATACGGCAGATAGGACAGCCGTCGTTGACCTCGAAAACCTCGCTTACGGGTATAGTGCAAATATCGTCTCTCATACTATTACTCCTCTTTCAAATTATCTGCGGTAACGTGAAGGCGTAACTCCGCGCTTTTTCTTAAATATGTTACAAAAATAGTGTTCATCGGCAAATTTCAGCATATCTGAAATTTCTTTTACCGAAAGTCCTGAATTTTTTAAAAGATTTTCCGCCGTACTGATTTTTTGTTCAAGGATATATGAATAAACCGTTTCACCGTACTCCGATTTGAAAATTCTCCCAAGCTGGGACACAGAAAATCCCGAATTGCGTGCGACCGATGCGGCGTTGAGCTTTTCATATACATTTCTATCGATATAGCTTTTTATTTTCGTCGCAGCGTTTTGAGTACTGTCTTGAGTATTAGTAGCAAGACTTTGGACTATACGGTGAAAAATGATTGCGCCGAATTGATTAATACTGTTAACATCCGTGTTTTCGGCACAGTAGTCGAAAAATTCATCAAAAAGCCCGCCGATAGAGGTGTTATGAAAACAAACCGTATTTTCAATTCCGTAGGCGGCAAGCACTTTTTCGCAAAGAATACCCGAAACATTAAACCATTTCTTTGTCCACGGGTTGTTCATATCGGAATAATATTTCTGCTCCTTGCCCGCGGGAAGAATATACGCGTCGCCTTTTTTAATATGATATTCATTGCCGCCGCATATAACCGTTCCCTCGCCGTCGGAAACATATTCCGCCACATACACCTCCGAACACTCACGGTATATTTTATAATTCGGATCGGGATAGGTTATGCCCGCAAGGCTAACCGTAAAAGCGGTGCTCGCAGTCATATTTTGAGCGGAAAGAAATACTATTTTTTCCATATGCTTAAAATCCTCACATTTATGCTTAAAAAATCCATTTTATTATCCGCATAATAATGATATTATACAATAAAAAATAGTAAAACGCAAGAAAAGGAGTAGACATTATGGATAAAACATTATTTCCCCGCCCCAAGCATCCCGATCCAATTAAGAGAAGAGATAATTGGCAGAATCTTAACGGCGAGTGGCTGTTTGAATTTGATTTCGGTACATCAGGTGCCGAACGCGGACTTTTTAAGCCCGAAAAAGCGGAAGAGTACACCAAAAAAAATACGGTTCCCTTCTGCCCTGAAAGCGAGCTTTCGGGAATCGGATGTAAAGATTTTATTCCCGCGGTTTGGTATAAGCGGAGTATAACCGTAACCGAAGAACAGCTGAAAGGGCGTGTTCTTTTACACTTCGGCGCGGTGGACTATGAGTGCGACGTATACATAAACGGCGAAAAGGCGGGCAATCATTTCGGCGGTTACAGCTCCTTTACGCTTGATATTACCGATCTCTTAAAGTCCGGTGAAAATGACCTTACCGTAAACGCCGTAGATAATGTCAGGAGCGGACGACAGCCGCGCGGAAAGCAGTCGGTAAATTTTTATTCGCAAGGCTGCGACTATACCCGCACAACGGGTATTTGGCAGACGGTTTGGCTTGAATATGTACCCGCGGGTTACATTAAAACTGCAAAGTACTATCCCGATATAGAAGAGGCAGCCTTTGATATCGAATTAATCCTGTCACTCGGAGGAAAGCTCACGGTTGAAGCATTTTATGAGGGTAAAAATGTTGGCAGCTGTTCAAAGGAAATAAAGGGCGGTTATGCAAGACTTCATCTTCCCCTTGCCGAAAAACATCTGTGGGAAGTAGGCAACGGCAGACTCTATGACCTTAAATTCACCCTTGAAACCGAATACGGCACAGATGTATTATACAGCTATGCGGGATTGAGAGAGGTAAGAATCGACGGCTTTAAGGTGCTAATTAACGGCAAAAGTGTTTTCCAGCGTACAGTACTCGATCAGGGATTTTATCCTGACGGTATCTATACTGCACCTTCTGATGAAGCATTAAAGCGTGATATTGAGCTTTCAATGGCACTCGGATTTAACGGCGCGCGACTGCACGAAAAAATGTTTGAACCGCGATTTCTTTATCACTGCGATAAGGCGGGTTACCTTGTTTGGGGCGAGCATGCCAATTGGGGTCTTGATATAAATAACGAAGGAGGATTACTGAACTTCCTCCCCGAATGGTGCGAGACTGTAGAACGCGATTTTAATCACCCCGCAATAATCGGCTGGTGTCCCTTTAACGAAACTTGGAATCAGTCCGGCACAACCGCACGCCGTATAATAAAATCGGTTTATGAGGAAACAAAACGCCTTGATCCCACAAGACCGGTTATTGACACTTCAGGTGGGTTGCATGTGATAACCGAAATTTACGACCAGCACGATTATGATCAGAATCCCGAAAGCTTCCGCAAATCATACACCGACTATAACGGAAATGAAGACAGCTTTAATCTGTTGTATAAAAACGATCAAGTTTATATTCCCGGTCTTCCCTTCTTTATGAGCGAATTCGGCGGAATTAAATGGATTCCCGAAAGCAAGCAAAAGGACTCCGCGGGCAATGCTTGGGGCTACGGCAACGCTCCTGCTACCGAGGAAGAGTTCTTTGCACGTTATGAGGGGCTTGTTGCCGCCCTGCTTGACGCGCCGAACATTATGGGCTTCTGCTATACCCAGCTTTACGATATTGAGCAGGAGGTAAACGGACTTTATACCTACAGCCGTGAAAAGAAATTTGACGATTACTCCCGCATAATAGCCGCCAATACCAAAAAGGCCGCTATTGAAGACTAAATAATATAAAAATTATGATGCTGTAACATTAAAGGTGATTTGGATAAATGTGCGCTTCCCTCTGACGAAAAAGCCTGTTTTTGCACCCCTAAAGCCTCCCTTGCCTAAAGGGAGGGGGACCGCCGAACGGCGGTGGAGGGATACAATCAAATCGTTGCAAACCCGTATCCCCCAGTCACGGCTTTGCCGTGCCAGCCCCCTTTAGGCAAGGGGGCCTTTCAACATTCCAAGCCTCATAGAGAGGCAAAAGATAGTTTATCGACTTAATTTATATATTTCCATATTATCTTGTGCAATTTTATCCTAATGTGAGAGTCAATTATTATATTGAAAAATTTTGATTTTAATGTATAATATTATTCGGTGATAAATATGTTTTCTGCAAAATTCGACAATAACAATGTATACATAACAAATTACGGGGGCTTTGACCTGCCGCATACCCTTGACTGCGGTCAGGCTTTCCGCTGGGAGGAAACCGAAAACGGCGTCTGGCGCGGGGTTGCCTTTAATAAATACCTTGAGCTTGAAAAGCTTGCCGACGGCACGGTTGTGCTTTATAACACCTCTAAAGAGGATTTCGAGGGGGTATGGCAACATTATTTCGACCTTGAGCGGGACTATGACGAAATTATAAACGCCATAAGCGCGGACGAAACACTGAAACGCGCGTCTGAATACGCCCACGGAATACGCGTATTAAATCAAGAGCCGTGGGAGACCCTTTGCTCCTTTATAATCTCGCAAAACAACAATATAAAGCGGATTAAGGGCATTATTTCGCGGCTTTGCGAAAATTTCGGCGAAAACAAGGGCGGCTTTTATACCTTCCCCACCGCCGAAAAAATCGCGGGGCTTACTTTAGAAGATTTATCCGTGTTAAGGAGCGGTTTTCGCGCAAAATACATACTTGACGCGGCAAATAAGGTAGCCTCGGGCGAGGTTGCGCTTGAAAGCCTTAAAAAAATCCCGACAGACGAGGCCAGAGACGAGCTTATGAAGATAACGGGGGTCGGTCCCAAGGTTGCCGACTGCGTTCTGCTCTTCGCGCTTGAACACGCCGACGCCTTCCCCAAGGACGTATGGATTAAGCGGGCAATGCAGGTGCTTTTTGATGGCGAGCTGCCTGAATGTGCAAGGCCCTATGCGGGAATAACCCAGCAGTATATTTTCCTTTATGCCCGCGAAACAAAGCTTGCGATAGACTAATAATACTCTGTAAATGAATGGAGCGTTCCCGAATCGCGGTCGCGCCAGCCGGGTATTGTGGCAAGATTTACGTTGTGAATGCTTCTGAAAATATTATCGTCAACATTTGGATTGACCTTTTTTATGTCCTCGATCAGCGCCTTAATCTCCTTTCGCTTTGAAAGGCTCTCGTTATGGGCGCTGTCCTTAGTGAACTTGCAGGCGCACTGCAAAAATTTAAGCCCGTTATAAT
>JBJEOD010000347.1:0-6224 GCA_051880535.1 Acutalibacteraceae bacterium
TTACCGAACAGAGACTCAAAATTATCAGCAGTAAAGCCATCAACGCCCGAAATTGCACCCTTTGTGTGGAATGTAACAGCAAGCTTTGCAAGGTCCGCCGCACTGTTAACCGAAATATCTCCGCTGCCGTCCAAAGGCGAAGCAAGAGAGACCTTGTGGGTACCTGTGTCAAAATTAAGTACCTGCAAGGTATCATTTCGTACAACCTGACCGTAGTTGCCTATATCGTTATTTGACGATTGATTTCCGCTGTAAATACAGCCATTTTCCTTATAAATAAGCGACGCGTCCTGCTCATAGACAAGGTTGAGAACCGAGCTTGAATTGTCTGTAATATTCCCGCTCAGGCGCACAACACTGCCCTGCCCCGTCTTAGCCACCAGTACAGAGCCTTTTTCCTCCTTAAGGGTAATGCTGCCCACATCAAGCATAGCGCCCGTATTAATTTCCCCCGCCAGATCCGCGGCAGAGCTTGCCCTCACTATGTTGTTATCAACAGAAAGCCTGTCGATTTTTAAATATCCTTTTGCGACCCTTCCTACCAGTCCGCCAACCTTAGCACCCGAGGCTTCCACGGTACAATTTGCCGTCCCGTCAGACGGTTCCTTGCCCTTGAGCAGAACCGTATTCTGCAAATCTGAGGATAGCTCACCGATTATGCCGCCGCATATGCCTGCTTTTGTTCCCTTGAACGTAAAGGAAGAATCGATATTGTTCTCCAAGGCAACAGAGAAATCCCCCGATGTGTCCAGAGAACCGATATAGCCGCCGAGCTTGTCAGAACTGCTCCCGCTGCCCGTAATAACCGTATTGCAGACGGTTATATTTTCTACCGCTTCACCCGAAGTTTTTAGGTAACCTATATATCCGCCTATAAAGCAGTCCTTGGAGGCGGAAAAGGTATTTTTCAGGAGTTGGACAGAACCGCCGTCTTCGACGCGCAAGCCTCCTTCTACCTGATCCACACTGCCAATAGCGCCGCCCAACCGACCGCTTTCGTACAAATCTATTCTTGTAAAGGTTGAATTTTTTATTTTCGCCGCTTTAACGGTAATCGGTCCCTTGCCCGTTCCTGCAATACCGCCTGCGCGCAGTCCGCTTGCTTTAAGACCGTCTATTATAACCTTTTCGGAAAGCTTAGCTTGCGAGCCCGCCTGGTTCGCACCGATAAGGCCTGCGGAGCCCGTAGCATTTAATTCGCCTGTGAAAATGAAAGCATTTTCCGTGTTTTTGGCTCCGGCAACGAATGTAACATTACCGTTATTACTTCCTATCAGGATGCCGGCGTTTTTCTGTTCACCGCCCGCCTTTACCTTAAAGCTCAAGGAATACGGCAATCCGATTGTTGCATTAATGTCTGCCTCAACGGCGGCGATAAGTCCGCCCGCGTCATAGGCATTGCTTTCAACAACATAAGTTCCGCTTGTCAAGCTGCTTGACAGGTCTACGGAGAAAGAATCCGCACCGCCCTTTTTAACCTCGCATGCAAACACAGCCGTCGGACCGTCTCCCCGCACGAGAGCGCCGCTCTTTCCCGATTCGGCTGTAGCGCCAAAGCGAAATCCGCTTATAACAAGCGGGGTGTTTTGGTCAGTTACCGTCAGCCTTCGGCAGAACACAAAAGAGTCCGCTTCCTGAGGGCTTTCATTCTGATCCACATAGGACGAGTACAGAAAATAATTTCCGCTTGAGACTATTTCCGCTTTGTTGGAGAGATTATTGAACAAAAACCTCCAGCTTTTCTCTCCTATAGCAATGGATGTATCAGCGGAGCCGCCGATTACTATTTTCCCTTTAAACGGATTGGCATCATTTCCGATACCAAAGAAGCTGCCGTCCGAAATTGCTTTTCCGCCCTCACCGTACTTCACATCCAATATAACGGATCCGCCCAACGCAATTTCAAAGGTATAGCCGTCAAGACTGCTGTTTTGAGAAATACGCGCTAAAGTAACAAGACCGTTAACATCATCACTGAATAAGAGTGTAAATACCTTATTAACTTTATCTTTGCAGAGTATGCCGTTAAATGAGCCCCCGTTTTCCAGATTATCCAAATTTGCGATCTCATAACCGACTCCGTAATCTGTCGGTATAGTGAGCTCTTCTGCGGCGGCAGGCATACTGCTCCATATATGTAAACCAACCGCTAAAACACCGATGCCCGCTATAACGCATATCAGCTTTTTAAAACGGAGCTTACAAAGCGCCGCTTTTGCATCGGCAAAGATTTTTTGAACATTGATTTGTTTTTTAGGTTTCATACTTACTCCTGCGTATCATCTATACTATGTTCTGTAGTAACAAGTCCTTTAAGGTCACCCCATGTCGGTGTCGGATTACCTTCCCAAAAAGTCTTTCCTTTTTCGTTATCGGTATTTCGGAAGAAGACAAAATAATCCATTTTGTCGGACACTGCGTTCCATTCAATCATTCGGTCAAATCCGTTTCCGTAATCGGCTTTCTTAATTACTACAGTATCAGTAGCTTTACCGTTTACTCTTATGAGAGTCAGCGCGTCGGATTTCCATTTGACGCGAATTTTGTCCCCCGTGGGTGCGATTCCCACTGTGTTTACACGGTAGGTAAATGCCGCGTAATCTTTAACCTCACCTTGGTCATCAAAACCGCTTACAATATTAAACGCCTCTGACCGTGTAGGACGGATTAAAGCACCGAGATAAACTTTATTCAACCGTTCGGGCGAGGAAGGCACCGCCGCCACATACAAGCCGGGGGCTCCTGTAAGGTCGTCACCGTCTTTAAATCCAAAATCAACCGTAAGCGTCGCCGCGGAGCGCTCGCCGCCCTTAAGCTTCAAATTTTTAAAAATAGGATTTGGCTCTTTCTGATTCGTGAAGGAATACTTATTTCCGTTTCCGTCTGACAGAACATACGATTTCCCCTCGGGAAGCTCACTGTCAAGCCACGCGTAAACGTCAAATTCAACATCAAATGAGTTGAAATCGCCCGAGGAGACATCATAATTGTAGATATTAATCTTTCGCGTCGCGCCCGAGGAGCCAACCTCGCGTTTTTCGGCTTCAAGGGACGAAATGCCGTACAGCACATCTGCTGAAAAATAATCCTTTTTATTAATAAATACATCCTTGAACTCGCCTTTGGCGAAATAAGCCGCTCTTACCAGAACGGTTGCTGTAGTTAAGATACAGATGACAATAAGGATGTAAAATAAAAGCCGTGTTTTTTTATTCTTTATTTTACTCATAACACTATACACCTATTAACTTAGTTTCATCGTACCCTTTGCCACAATATAAACAATGTCCGCCTCTTTTGCGTTTGCCTCGTGATAGTTTATACTATCATTCCATGTGACATTCAGAATAAAAAAGCGGTAACGGCCTGTATCGTTAAGTTTATCAATTAAATTTGAGGCGTCCGTTGATGTCGACGCTGAAAATAAATTGTTTTCGTACGCCCTGTAAACACCGTAATTCAGGTTGCCGTAATAGGGTTGACCTTCAGTCGGCCTTGTTGCATTTGTCCAGTTTCCGTATGTCTCTTTGAATGTATAATTGTCTGCAATGTTGCCTGAACCCTCCTGCTTTTCCTTACGATACTCGAAGTAGTAAGACGCGCCCCCAATAACGCTGCTCTCATACAACCCGCCTCCGGTCGGTTCGGTAGCGGTTACGGAATACACAGGATAAAGATTAACCTTCATACCCAGATTTTCCGAGTATATCACACCGAGGAAAAATTCATTCACAGACCCGATAACCGCCGGGGATACGCAAAATACCTTATTATACTCCTCGCCGATTGTCATACCGTCCAGGTTAAAGGTTGTAATTTCCTGCAGATTGTCGTCCTTGATATAGATAGTCGGCGGCATATCAACCTCCAAGCTGTCAGTAAGGCTAAGCCGGTTCGTCATGGCATACCATGCATACACCGGAATGATGACCGCCAGAAGTATGACTGAGACAGCTATAGCCGCCCTCTTTTTTTTGCTTAATTTTTGCGAATGTCGGCCCATCCTTCTCGCTCCTTCAGACCTTGGTGACCTCAATCAGAAAGCATACATACTTTAATGTCATACCTATCATAGTGTCCGCCACATTGTAAGCCTCCGCAGGACTCGCACCGTCCGACAGCATCATTTCGGTATGATTTTCATAATATGCCGCTATTTCTTTCCTTGTCTCCTCATCAATCAAGCCGCTGTTTTGCTCAAATATCTGCCTGTACTGATCCACCCAAACCCAATAGACGGTGACCTTTTGGGGATTTTGCGTTGCTGTGCACCTTATCGTCTCGCCGGATTGAAGCCAGCCCTTATAAAGCTTTGCACCCTCGTCGTATTCTGAAAAGAACAGCAGATGAGAATTGATATACTTTTTCGCCTGCTCCCGTTCATTTTCATCGGTATTAGGATAAAAGCCCTTGTTAGCGTTATCCTTCAGCAGATCGTTTTCCACAGACAGTTTGTAAACGAAATTATAAGGAGTCTGTGCTCCCGCAGAGCTATCGTTAACATAGAATGAAAAGCTGCCCGAAGCAGTGGGACGCAATTTTTTCTGATCGCCGTCATAAGACAGCCTTTCTGTGATTTCTTCCACCGCCGATGCGCTGATATCGGGTCCCGCGGCACTTGCACGAATTTCCAGTACACCGATATCCTTAGTTTGTATATTAGCGCCTTTGCCTGTAATAATATGCGACATTGAAAACCAGCCAAAGGTGCCTAACGCGCAAATAATTGCAAGTATTGCCGCCAGAGCAGGAAGAAGCATTCTGATAAACGGCTTAACCAGATTGCGTTTCATAATGCAGCTCCCACTCCTTTCATAATAACTGATTTTGTCTTATTCTCGGTTCTTATATGATTTCTTTTTTTATGCCCGTCAGGAAACAGAAACAGGCTGTTTTTGACGGGGAGGCTTTTGGCGTTTTATTGCGCCGAGCGATGTATCCCCTTTCACAAAGTCAATAAAATCGATAATATGCATCGGCTTTGAATAGTAATACCCTTGAATAATATCACAGCCGAGCGCCCGCAGTCGGTTCATATCCTCGCGGGTTTCAACGCCCTCCTGTGTAACCTTCATTCCAAGCTCTTTACTGACATCAATGAGCATTTTTAAAAGGGCGTTATCCTTTTCGGGATTCTTTCCCTGCCTTATCAGGGCGCGGTCAAATTTCAGCTCGTCAATCGGCAATTCCTTAACGGCAATCAGGGAGGAGTTGCCCATACCGAAATCGTCCACAGCGCATTTAAAGCCGTTGTTTTTAAGCTTGGTTAATAAGGTATCCAAGAGGTCGTAGCTTTCCGCGGCAAAGCTTTCGGTGAATTCAAGGGTAATAAAATTATCCGCCACCCCGTACTCCTTCTTCTTTTCGATATAGAAGCTTAAAAAGTCCGGCTTTATGGCAGTAGCTCTCGAAACGTTTACCGCCAACGGTACAATCCTTTCACCCTCTGCGGTTAAGTTGTTAAGAAAACGGCAGGTTTCTTCAAAAACGTAATGATCAAGCTCGGAAACAAATCCGTTCGCTTCAAACAGACGAATAAAGGAATCCGGCGCTATATAGGAGCCGAGATTGGGATCATACCATCTGACCAATACCTCCGCCGAGTCTATTCTGTCGTTTTCTATGCTGTATTTCGGCTGAAAGAAAAGCTTGAAATCCCTGTTTTTGAGTGCCGTTCTCATTTTAGCCTCAAGCTCTGCCTCCTGTAAATAGGACGCCGCAATAGCCGAATCGTAAACCGTAAAGGGATTTTCCGTAAGCTTTTTATTTGCCTGCTGAGCAATTTTTGCACAGTCCAGCATTTTCTGAATATCGCCGCGACGGTCGCTCTGCACAAGAAAAACTCCCACCGAAAGCTTTATATCCATACCAAGCTTTTTTGACGTATTGTACTTGGACATAAGAGCGCCCATCAGCTTGATTCTTTCGCC
The DNA here is from genome assembly GCA_051880535.1 of Acutalibacteraceae bacterium. Taxonomy (GTDB): domain Bacteria; phylum Bacillota; class Clostridia; order Oscillospirales; family Acutalibacteraceae; genus UBA737. The sequence goes on from JBJEOD010000347.1 coordinate 5,931, forward strand.
GAGCTCTGTCATATCAGTGTAATGCAAAATAAGCACAAATGAATCGTCCATAACATGGCCGAAGCTCTCGTTATCGTCTGTCATCTGCTTGCAGATGTTGCTGACAAACTCTATTGCCGATTCCGCTTCTTTAACGCCGAGCTGCTCTTTAAAATAGTGGAACTTGTATATATCAAAATAAATCACGGCATATTTTGAAAATCTGTTTTGCTCCAGTAATTTTGCGGCATCATATACAAACTTTTTATATGTATTGCACCCGAGAACAGGATCGATATCCGTAACCTGAACAAG
>JBJEOD010000348.1:0-6224 GCA_051880535.1 Acutalibacteraceae bacterium
AACAGACTTCTGTTAGGTTCTTCATACATTCCTGCCGCACCGTATTCTCCGATTTTTAAAAAGACAGTTGAATCCATCGCCGACACCTCTTTTATTTGTTGTGATAATAATATCACGCCTTACCTGAAAAACATATTGCAAAATCAATATAGTATATGGTAAAATCATAACTAAAGAGGGTGAAACAATGCGCTATCAAGTCTTTTCAAAGGACAGTTGTCCGCTGCTTGATATAGAATGTATAGGTTACGCGAAAAATCCCGATGTCACACGGTTTGGACCGGGACTCAGAAATGCCTTTATCATTCATTATGTTATATCGGGCAAAGGTCGGTTTAACGGAAATCCCGTGACTTCGGGACAGGGCTTTTTAATAACGCCGGGTATGTTGGAGGAATATTATCCCGACAGGTATGATCCGTGGGAGTTTCTCTGGATAATTTCTACAGATGAAAAAATGGCTGATTTGTTCAACTACTATCCTTACGATAAAAAAACGAACATATTTAACTATAGGTATACCGACGAAATTAAAGCGGTCGCGGGTATGCTTACCGTTAATGCCAATGCGGTATACAGTTCTTTCGAAACATTAGAAATATTCCTGAGGATTTTTAATAATCAAATAAACAGTTGCGCTCATAATGCAAAACCAAATTCGGATATCTATATTGAAGCTGCTGTAAATTACATCAAAGCCAATGTTTCAGCCTCTATGTCAGTGACGGATCTTACAAGTGTTTTAGGCATAAGTCAACCTTATCTATATAGAATTTTCAAAGAAAAATTCGGAAAATCCCCTAAACAGTATATGAACGATTACAAAATAGAACAGGCAAAGCAGTTGCTTAAAAAAACGGATATAACCGTTACACAGGTTGCTAATTCGGTAGGCTTTAGCGATGTTCTGAGCTTTTCGAGATTTTTTACATCAAAAACAGGTGTTTCACCGCAAAAATACAGACTATAAAAAGGAGACTTTATTTATGGAATTTTTAAAGAATAACAAAAGATTTTCTTTTAAGCTTGGCGGAACTGACGCGTGGGATTCGGATTATAAATCCGAAGTGACCTATATCGGAAATGAAGTGACAACGGTTTATCAATTCGGCGGCGGAATTAAAATAACCAATATTGCGAAAAAGTATGATAAGTTCGGCGCTTATGAATGGATGAACTACATAGAAAACACCTCGGATAAGCCAAGCGAAATCATATCCGATTTATGGGACTGCGACTGCACTCTGCCTCTTAAACACGAGGAAAACAGAAAATGGGAGGCATATTTCCCCGATACCAAAACCGCCACAAAGGTATACGCACCGATCGGCTCTGTATGGAGCAAGACGGAGTTTAGCTGTGATATTGATACAATACGCGACAACTGCAGAATTAATCATATATGCCCCGGAGATACAAAGGAATATTCCGCTTCCGGCGGCCGTTCGAGCGAGCAAAGAGCACCGTTCTTCAATGTTCACAAGGACGGCGAGGGTTATATTTTAGCACTTGGCTGGACGGGTCAGTGGAAATGTCAGATAAGCAGAGCGAACGACAGCGTAACCTTTAAATCAAAAATTGAGGACACCTTTTTCAGACTTATGCCGGGCGAAAAATTAAGAACCTCATCTGTGGTTATAATGCCGTATGAGTGTGATGTTGCCGATTCCCACAATAAATGGAGAAGACTGGTGAAAGAAAACTTTTCGCTTATAGGAAAAGAAGGCAGAGACCAAAACGGTCCTCTTTGCGCGGGAATATGGGGCGGAATGAAAACACAGTCGGTTCTTGACAGAATTGAGACCATTAAGAAGAACGCTCTGCCGTTTGAATACATCTGGATGGACGCAGGCTGGTACGGCATTGATACCAAACCCACGCCTGATGAGTTTGAGGGCGATTGGGGCTGTCACACAGGCGACTGGCGTGTAAGTCCGCTTGTGCACCCTCAGGGACTTCAAGATGTATCAAAGGCCGTTCACGACGCGGGAATGAAGTTTTTGCTGTGGTTTGAGCCCGAAAGGGTTATCCGAACCACTCCGACAGCGGTTAATCACCCCGAATACTTCCTGTCAAGCGATAATCCGAATGACGATAACCGCCTCTTGAATTTAGGAAACGAAAAAGCTTGGGAATACTGCTTTGAAACGCTTTCAAAGCTTATTGAAGAACTTAATATAGACTGTTACAGACAGGATTTTAATTTCGCACCTTTAGCTTACTGGCGTAGAAATGACGACCCCGACCGAAAGGGAATTACCGAAATTAAGCATATTAACGGTATGTACCGACTTTGGGACGAACTGCTTAAAAAATTTCCGCATCTGATTATCGATAACTGCGCGTCGGGCGGCAGAAGGATAGATATTGAGACCTTAAGGCGCAGTATTCCGCTTTGGAGAAGCGACCTGCAGTGCCCGGCAAACTATGATATCGAAGGCTCACAGTGCCACAATCAGAGCTTTAATTTATGGATGCCGTATTCGGGTACGGGCAGCGGCAGAAGCTATGACGAATACCGCATAAGAAGCGCATACGCGGCGGCGCTTACAACCAATTACTCTTATTCCGAGCGGGAGGCTTTTTGCGATACCGAGGAAAAGGTTGATTTTATAAAGAAGTACACCGAGGAGTATTTAAAGGTCAGACCGTATTTTTCAGAGGACTTTTATCCTCTGACCGAACCCAGCGAAAAGCTTGACGTATGGTGCGCTATGCAGTTTAACCGACCGGATAAAAACGACGGTATAATAGAAGTGTTCAGGCGTGAAAACGCACCCTATGAAACTGCCTGCTTTATGTTAAGGGGCTTAGACGAAAGTGCGGATTATCTCTTTACCGACGCCGACGGCGGTGAATTTACCGTAAGCGGAAAAGAGCTTTCACAAAACGGTCTTAAAATCACCATTCCCGATAAATGCAAGGCAAAGATTTATTTTTACAAGACAATTTAACAGAAATAAACACACCGCTGCTTCAAAACGAAGTTTGCGGTGTGTTTTTTAAAATGTTACGGTATTTTATTGCGGTATTGAGTAGGTATTATTCCGAATTTTTATTAACGCTTGAAGAAAGCTTGAAAGGGTTGAAAAACCGCTTGAATATCAGATATTAGATTTTGACTTCAAAGGCCACAAATCCGAAAGGCGGAATATCATTTAAATATACTTTATTTCCGTCAAGCTTGCCGTTTGTATTTAAAAACTCAATGCCGCTGTATTCGCTGTCAAGCTCGACAACCGGATCGATTGCAGTATCCGCAAAGAAATTCCAAAGACCGACAGCCATTGAGCTATCATTTTTCTTAGCAATAATATACAGTGCCGGATTTCCGTAAACATAAGCAGGAAGCTTATTACCCGAAAGCCACGGAATATTTTCGGCATACTGTTTACTTCGCGCATAGTGCTTTAATACATTGCTGTTGTCTGATCGTGTATTAACGTTAAGCACCAAAAATCTGTTGCCGTCCGAGTTTTCATAACGGTATGACATAGGAATAACGCCCGCCGATGTTTTGGTATCGCTTAAAACCTCGGCGTTCGGCTTAAGCTTTATATCATAGATCGGTATACCGTCTGTCAGTATGTGGTTATTATTATTAATAAAGCGCTCACATCCGCCGTCATCCAGAGGTGTTCCGCTGGATATTTCCGCTCCGAATGTCTCAATACCCACATCAATTCCGCGTGAAACAAGGATTTCCGCGGCGGCAATATCAATAATCAAGCCGTTTTGGAGGGCGTCCAAGGGCAAATTGCGCGCATTTTCGTCAAACACTATTCCGCAAACGCCCTTACCCTCATATACTGTGGGAATAGTATTATAGGCAAGGGTTCTTGCAGCTTTGGAGAAAAACAGATTTTCTATATTGACCGAGCTGTTTACCGCGGTCGGCATTACCATATCGGACAGCTTATTCATAGACTCATAAACATGCACTCCGCAGCAGGTTTTATCGCCGAACATCCCGTCAATTTTTGCATATGTGCCGCGGTTACGTTCGTGGAACTTAGCATAGCCTGTTTCATAATCCACATTTGAAAGATAGTCTATTCCGTATTTCAAAATACCGTCGGTGCAGCCCGACGCTCGTATAGCCGTGTCAAAGCCCTCCAGATAGCTTGCAGGGCAGCGGGTTCTCGGTCTCGGATAAGCGTCCCCCTCGGCGAATATTTCTATATTATCTCCTCTTGTCCAGGAGCTTTCCATTCTCTCAAGCTCCACAACATCCTGAAGACTATTTTCCCCGTTCTGTGCAACAGGCCAATAAGGGGCGCCGATAAGCCGTACAAAGGGTTGTGTGTTCCCTGCCAGAATTTTTGCAAGCTCCGCCGCGTTTGTGCCGTCAATATCCCAGGAGGTCATACAGGAGCATGCTCCGATTCTTATGTTCGGATTAACTTCATCGACAGCCTTTCTGATTTCTGCCGCAAAATTTCTGAAAGCGTCACCGTTCGCCTTCAAATACGCGTCGCGGTATTTATTTTTCCTGCCCGAAACAATATGTTTTGCCAATTCCTCACGGGTAGATTCTTCTCCTGTAATTCGGTTTATTTCCGCTATATGAGCGTCGCAAAGACAAGCGGGAGAATCACTCAAAGCGCCGTAGCGGAAATCGTCGTCAAACTGAATAAGGTCAACGCCGGTCTTTGCAATGTCCTTTATGTAATCAGCCGCAAACTTGACAAAATTTTCGTCTTTAGGACACATAAATTCTTTGATTTCCGTTCCGTTTATAGAACGCATATTTTTGAAATTCTTATTATCTTTAACCCAGAATGTCCAAATCCAAGCGCCTACCTCAAAGCCGTTTTCTTTGAAAAAACGGCAGTTATCCTCAAGCTCAGAAATTGCGCGTCTGCGCTGATCGACATCAAGCTCATACCGATCCAATGCCAAGAAAACGCGTTCTGCGTCAAATCTCCTTAATTCTTCAAGAGTACGTTCTCGACCGTTTCTCTTTACGTTTCTGTTCATTAACGGTACTGCAATTTTATACATTTAAAACCCTCCGATTATTTACAATAATTGCGTTAATATAGTATTTCTTTCAGTATAGGCAAAATTCCTTTAGCCATACGGTAAAAGCCTAAATCATTCGGGTGGCAGCCGTCCACCGTACAGCTATCAAATTCATATCCCGCAAACAAGGAATCACCGTCAATATAATAAACATTTTTATCCCCTTTATCAAGGGCTTTTAAATAGCTTTCCATGATTATTTTTCGGCGGTTTACAGGCTCGTTTATCCCCTCGCTCGGGTGGGTTATCATAATATACGGCAGCTCGGGATTTTTATTCCTTATCGCCTCATACAATGCAAAATGAGTATTTCTGAGATGCTCCGGCTCAGGCGCGTTATGGTCGTAATCCGAAACAAAGGCGCACATTTGGAGCTCTGCCATATACTCCGCTATTTCCTTTTCGCCCTTGGCATTTCCCGAAAATCCCAAGCATAGATAATCCATATTAAGTGCTCGCGACAGAAAATTCTGATAAATATTTCCCGGTCTTGAGGCACATCCGCCCTGCGTAATAGAGGAGCCGTAGAAGACCACGGGCTTTTTATTTATATAGTTGTCGGGAGTCTCCGTCCTACTTCCCTCTTTTATTCCGATATACAGCTTTGTAACCGGGTTGTAGGTGGGAAAATTAAGAATATAATTAACATTTCTGCCTGTAAGATTTTTGGTATAAACTATACCGTCAAAGCCGTTTTCCCCGTCAAGCGGCGGTATATACGCTCCGACAAAGGACTGCTGACCGCCCGCCTCTTTATATAGGTCAAACCCGCCGCTGCCGCTAAGCGGCATATGGGGAAATCGGGTAAGAGACGGAAAAACCGCCTTTATTGCAATATAAGGAGAATCCGTGCTGAATCTTATCCGCACTCCCGCTGTATTATCGCAAAGCTGCGCAACGCCCTCGCTGACCGACCGTGCTGTTTTTCTCGGCATACGGAGATAATCCTCGTCCGATTTTACAACACCGTATTTTACAAAGCTGTCTCCCCCTGCGTCCTGCCAAACAATGTCCTGCTCCGAAAGGTTGGTTTCAATTTTAAAATTACTGTCGATTTCTAAAATATTCATAAATAACACCTTAAATATTTTATATATTCAAAAACACAAGCGACACAAGCCCGCAAGCAAGTCCCGCAATTTGCCGAGGAATAAATTTTTCTCTGTATGCAAGCACAGAAATAATAAAGGTTAGTATAA
>JBJEOD010000349.1:0-6212 GCA_051880535.1 Acutalibacteraceae bacterium
GAAAAAACGTAACCTTTGGGGACGGGAGTATGAATATTTCAATGACCTTTACCACCGTTTTAACGGTCTGTGCGGTGGTATTCGTAAGCTTCTCTGTTGTATTTATTTTAATCGTATTTTTTTCAAGACACGCCGTAAAGCCTATAGCCGAAAGCTACGAAAAGCAAAAGCAATTTATTACCGACGCTAATCACGAGCTTAAAACGCCGCTCACCCTTATTCTTGCCAATCTTGATATAATTGAGGCGGAGACAGGCGAAAACGAGTGGCTTAATGACATTCGCTGTGAAAGCGAGCGGATGAGCGCCCTTGTAAATCAGCTTGTAACCCTTACGAGAATGGACGAGGGTGATAAAAATTTACAGGCAGAAAGCTTTGATATAAGCGCCCTGCTAAACGGAGTATGCGCGGATTTCTCAGCCATCGCCGCACAAAAAAACAAGCGCCTTTACGTGTCCGTGCGGGAAAATATATTTTATAAGGGGGACGCGCCCGCCCTGCGGCGGCTTTTTACAATTTTGCTTGATAACGCGGTTAAATACTGCGATAAGAACGGCGACATTTCGGTTTCGCTTAAAAGCGGAAAGCATATAACTGTCTGCGTTGAAAATTCCTTTTCCGACGTTGAATCCACCGAGCTTGACAGGCTCTTTGACCGCTTTTATCGGGCGGATAAATCCCGCACCTATGACGGCGGCTTTGGCATAGGGCTTTCTATAGCAAAGGCTATAGTGCAAAATCACAGGGGTAAAATATGCGCCTATAAAAAGGATTCGGCGCATATCGGCTTTAAGGTTATTCTGAAATAAAAGCTTTATTTTTTCTTTAGTCTGTCTTTAGTCTCAAATGCTATAATTACAACACTTTAGTAAAGGAGCATTTGAGATGTATATTATTAAAAACGCATTAAAATGTATCGGCCGCTCTAAGGGGCGCAATATTCTTATCGGCGTAATTGTGCTTGTTATCGCCGTATCCGCCTGCGTGGGTCTGTCAATACGGCAGGCGGCGGAAAAGGCCAAGGAAGATACCCTCGAAGGGCTGACCGTCACTGCGGCAATTTCCTTTGACCGCAGATCGATAATGAATCAGCTACAAAGCGGCGCGGCACAGTCTGAGGGCGGCAAGTTTGACAAGGGACAGTTCAGCGAATTAATGGGCGCGGCATCGTCGCTAACCCTTGAAGATTATTTAAAATACGCTGAAGCCTCTTCGGTTAAGGAGTTTTATTATTCCGAAACCGCCTCAGTCAACGGCTCGGAAAGCTTTTCGCCCGTAACAAGCGAGGAAAGCACGTCCGAATCGACTGGAATGTCGGGCGGCGCAAAGGGCGGTATGTCAGGCGGCTTCAGCTCCTCTGATTTCACGGTTAAGGGCTACAGCGGCGAAAACGCAATGACCTCCTTTGTAAGCGGCACGGCATATATTACCGACGGCACAAGCTTTGAGGAGGGTGGCGAAAGCCTTGAATGCATTATTTCAGAGGAGCTTGCCGCCTTTAACGACCTATCGGTGGGCAGTACCGTTATAATTACAAACCCAAATAACGAGGAGGAAAGCTATACCCTGACGGTTGTGGGAATTTACACCGATACCTCAGCAAACGAGGATATTTTTACAGGCCGCGGAGGCTCGTCAAGCGACCCTGCAAATCAAATTTATATGAGCAGTACGGCACTTGAAGCTATAACTACCCTTTCGCAGGCGGCAAACACGGAGGAAACCGAAAACGCGCTTACCGCCTCTGTCTCGGGAACCTATGTATTTGCTGACGCCGACGCATATTATCAATTCGAGGACGAGGTGCGCGCGTTAGGTCTGACCGAATCCTACACAGTCTCCTCCCCCGACTTAGCGTCATTTGAAAACAGCCTTACTCCCCTTAATACCCTCAGCAAAACCGCAGGCTGGTTTCTTATTGTTATTCTCGCAATAGGCGCGATAATACTTATTGTGCTTAATATTTTCAACGTGCGGGAGCGCAAATACGAAATCGGTGTGCTTACCGCAATGGGTATGAGCAAGGGAAAGGTTGCGCTGCAATTTTTGACCGAGATTTTCGCGGTCACTCTGGCGGCGGTTATCGTCGGTGCGGCGGCGGGCGCTGTTTCGTCGGTTCCCGTTACGAATGCTTTACTTAAAAATCAGGTGGAAGCGCAGACACAGCAATCCGAGCAGGTCGAGCAGAATTTCGGCAGAGGAAATAAAATGGGAACCGCCGCACCGATTGCAGAGACAAATTATATTACAGAAATAACCAACGCTGCAGACGTGACGGTTATTATAGAAATGCTCGGTATCGCGGTACTGCTGACACTTATTTCGGGTGCTGTGTCAATGCTGTTTATTATGCGGTATGAGCCGCTTAAAATTCTTGCCAATAGAGATTAAAGCAATTATAAAGAAAGGTGTAAAATTATGTCGGTCTTATCACTTCAAAATATCTGTTTCTCATACGGCTCTACCCGTGTACTTCAGGATATATCCTTTGACTTTGAAAAGGGAAAAATATATTGCATTGTAGGAAAATCAGGCGCGGGAAAAACCACCCTTTTATCGGTGCTGTCAGGGCTTGCAGAGCCTGACGGCGGGGCGATACTCTACGAGGGAGAGGATATTAAAAGCATTAACAAATATAAATTCCGCAGTAAATATATAGGCGTAATATTCCAAAGCTTTAATCTTGTTACAAAATTTACGGCGATGGAAAACGTGGTACTCTCTATGGAAATCGCGGGAGTACGGGGCGTTAATAAAAAGGAAAAGGCTATGGAGATTTTGGAAAGCGTCGGGCTTGACAGCGACGAGGCAAACCGCCGTGTTTTAAAGCTTTCGGGCGGACAGCAGCAGCGCGTCGCCATAGCCCGTGCCCTTTCCTACGACGCTGATATAATCTTAGCCGACGAGCCTACGGGCAATCTTGACGGCGAGACCCAAAGGGAGATTATGGGTATTTTCAGACGCCTTGCGGACAGCGGAAAATGCGTAATCTTAGTAAGCCACTCCCCCGAGGTTGCCAACAGCTGCGACCAAATCTACACACTGCAAAAAATATCCTCAAAGAAAGCAAAATAATTTTTAACGAATCACGGAAAATTAAGCTTTCTCAACTCTTTTAAAGCTTATATAAGATATGGTTTTTTTCGGCATTGATGATAATAAGAAAAAACATTGGGTTTATCGATTATTTCTCTTACAAAGATAAGCAATGCCACAAAGGCTGGCGTGGGCACAAAACTGAAAAACTCTTGAATCGAATCGTCTATTTCGATAAAGGTTGAAGAAATCAGATTATATTGTTTTAAAGCCCCTATAATTGACTTTGCTTTTTCCTCGGTGATATTCAAATGCTTTTCGAGAAGCTTCGGAGTGAAAGCCTTATCGCTTTCTCTTTTGTTTAAGAAAACCAATGCCGAAAAAATATCCCTGTCTGCAACAGCTTTAAAAAATCGGGGATAATCAATCCCGTCAAAGAGCGCGGATTCTTTATCCTCAATTTCGGGCACGATTAAAAAATACTGCAATCGGTTTGCAATTCCCATTCGCGTAAAGCCTTCGTCGAAAAGCATACTTGAATATTGCTGTTCGGATTTTCCGATTTTGGCGGCAATTTCTTCAATATTACAATCGTCAAAAGCATTACCCGTCAAAGCCCTTTCAATATCCCAGCAATATTCAAAAGCAAACTTAAATCTATCTTTAATTGGAGCATTGATTAGTTTCTGAATAAACGCAGAATTAATATCGCTGTATTGCGTGACATCTCTACCGAATAATTTATCGATAGAGATGTCAAAATAATCTGCGATTTTGGGCAATAATTCGGCATCGGGGACACCGCCGTTTTCCCATTTTGAAACCGCCTGCGCCGATACACCGACATATTTTGCAAGCTCCTCCTGCGTTATACCCTTTTGTTTTCTTAATGCTGCTATGTTAATTCCGATATTATTAATACTCACAGTCATACTCTCCGATACAATAAAATTATGAAAGCTTTCACTATCTGTATTATATAACAAATGTGAGTTGATTTCAATGTAGGCGTTATTTATTAAATACAACTGTGGGTTGAGCAAAAAGACTGTTTCTTAACGGATATTAAATAAGCTTCAAATCTCATAGTCTCATACAAATCAAGGCTATCCATTAGAGCATAACAGCGCCGAAACTCCAAATCTTTCTTTTATTGTTCGCAAATACAACCTTTCTTATAGATATACATCTCCGCTGTCGTCATTAATAAAATATTATTCCACCGTAACCGATTTTGCGAGGTTGCGGGGCTTATCTATGTCACAGCCCTTGTATAGCGCGACGTAATAGGAGTAAATCTGGAAGGGCACAACCTCAAGTGCGGCAATGAGCAACGGGTCGGTTTTCGGAATGTAGATAACCTCCTCAGCCTCACCTGCGATTTCGGTATGTCCCTCGATCGCGCAGGCAATTACGTGCGCACCGCGCGCCTTAACCTCCTTAACATTGCTTAAAAGCTTTTCAAACAGCTTCTCATAGCAGGCAAGGGCGATAACCGTTCTCCCCTCCTCAATAAGGGAGATTGTGCCGTGCTTTAATTCACCCGCGGCGTAAGCCTCGGAATGAATGTAGGAAATTTCCTTTAATTTAAGGGACGCTTCAAGCGCTACGGCATAATCAATATTTCTTCCGATAAAGAAAAGTGATTTCGGGTCGCCGCAGTCCCGCGCCATTTCCTTAATTTTGGGCTCTTCAAGAATAACCCTTTCTATAAGCTCGGGCAGTCTGCAAAGCTCTTCAAACAGCCCTTCTACCCGTTCGGAATCTGCGGATTTAAGCAGTCTTGCCGCCCATATGGCTATCAAATAAAGCACCGAAAGCTGTGTTGTGTAACCCTTTGTGGTAGCAACCGCGATTTCGGGTCCCGCCCAGGTGTAGATAACGTCGTCCGAGGCGTTCGCAATCGAACTGCCCACAACGTTTACTATCGACAGCGTGTGAGAGCCAAGCCTTTTCGCCTCCTTAAGCGCCGCCAGAGTATCGGCGGTCTCGCCCGACTGGCTTATTATAATTGTCAGAGTTTTTTCGTTAGTTATCGGACTACGATAACGGTATTCACTGGCTAAATCCACATTTGTGGGGATTCGCAGCAGCTCCTCAAATACATATTTGCCCACCATACCCGCGTGATAAGCAGAGCCGCAGGCGATAATATCAATACGCTCGATCGTTTTAAGCTTTTCTTCGTTTAAGGAAAGCCCCTCGAACACGATTTCTCTGCCCTTTATTCTGCTGTCCACCGTCTGCTTGACGGCACGCGGCTGTTCCATTATTTCCTTCATCATAAAGTGGTCGTATCCGCCCTTTTCCGCGGCGGAAATATCCCAGTCTATAACCGAAGGCTCGCGGTTTATCATGTTTTTATCCGAATCGTAAAGCTTAACGCCGTCGGGGGTTAAAACGGCTATTTCGCCGTCCTCAATATACATAATATCCTTTGTGTGGGATACTATTGCGGTGACATCAGAGGCGATAAAATTAGCCCTGTCAGACAGCCCTATAATAAGCGGGCTGAACTTCCTTACAGCGATAAGGGTATCAGGGCAGTCGGTGCAGAGAATACCAAGCGCATATGAGCCCTCAAGCCGCGCCACCGTCTTAGCCACCGCCGCGAAAAAATCTCCCTCGTAATACTTCTGCAAAAGCTGAGGAACAACCTCGGTGTCGGTCTCGCTTACAAACTCCACGCCGTCCGCTTTCAATTCCTCGCGGAGCTGAATGTAATTTTCAATAATGCCGTTGTGTACCACGGCGAATTTTTTATCTCCGCTCGTATGCGGGTGGGCGTTTTCAAACGAGGGTACGCCGTGGGTCGCCCAGCGGGTGTGACCGATACCCGTTGTGCCGCTTATTTTTCCGCCGTTGCCCGTTTTATCCATAAGGTTTTTGATTCGCTCGGTGGTCTTTTCTATTTTAAGAGAGGTGCCGTCAAGCACCGATATACCCGCCGAGTCATAGCCCCTGTATTCAAGTCTTTCAAGTCCGTCGAGCAAAAAGCCCGCCGCCTGTGTTTTTCCTGTAAAGCCAACTATTCCGCACATAAAAAATACACCTTTCCGCGGTATGACGGAGGGTGCAATACTCTAAAGCGTATAAAAATCCACGCCGAAAAAGGCGGAGTGAAAAATCCGTCTTAACCAACCGTACATACCGTTAAATATAATTATTTTGACATA
>JBJEOD010000350.1:0-6192 GCA_051880535.1 Acutalibacteraceae bacterium
CAAGCGTCCACGGCTCCTTCATAGTGTCAGAGCCGCCGCAGCCGGGGAAGTTTACCGCCACAAGCCGACAGCGGTCGCAAAGTGCGGCGATAATGCCGCCGTAAACCTCAAAGGAGGAGTTCCAGCCGTGCAACAGCAGAACGGGAATACCCGACCCCTTTTCGGTGTATTCTATGTTAAGACCGTCAACAGTAATGTTCATAATGCTCTCCGTCCATGAATTATAATATATATTAATAACCCTGAAAATATATTATACCAAAAACAAGCTCAAAAAAAAAGACTTTTTTGAAAATTGTGGCTTTTCAGGCAAATTTATTTAATTGACTGAATAATTTTAAAAAATTATCGTTTACTTTTTGAGTTAAATAGTGTAAAATAATAGTTAAAATATTAACGGAGGTGTTCTGTTTGGCAAGAAAGATGGCGGATGAAATTCTCGACGCGGAAAAACGTGCCGAAAAGCTTATTTCCGACGCGGAAATCAAGGCGTCCGAAATTTCAGACGGCGCAAGGCTCAAAGCCGAGGAAAATGCGGCGGGCATTATAGCCGCGGCTCAGAAAAGTGCCGAGGAAATAACCGACGCCGCAAAAGCTCAGTCCGAGCTTAAAAGGCAAGAAGCCGAGGGGCAGGCCGAGGAGATTAAAAACGGGCTTGACCGAAAATATGAGCAGAATATCGCGGCCGCGACAGCCGCCGCGACCGACATTATGTTTTCATAATAATATGTAAAAAGAAGTGTGGTGATATGCGTGTCTAAGCTTAAATGTAAGCTTGTCAGCATTTACGCGGGCGCCGCCGAGGCGGCAGGGCTTATGAAAAGGCTGCAGGAAATGTCGGTAATAGACATTGATACAGCGGCGGGCGACGAGGAAACCGCCGTTTTGCCCGAGGGCTATTTTCAGGCCGACACCTCGGATAAAATAAGCGCCTACGAGCGAAACGCCGATACCGCTGAAAACGCAGTCAAAATATTAAATTCAAGATTCCCCGAAAAAAAGGGAATCGCGGGACTGTTCGGTTCTGCAAGGTCTCTTACGCCCGACGAGTTTTACCTAAAGCGCGGGCAGATTGAAAACGCCTTGTCCCTTGCAAACGAGGTAATTGAAAACGACCGAAAAATCGCCGAGCAAAAGGCGGAGATTGTAAGGCTTAACACTACAAGGGAGCAGATGCTCCCTTGGGAGCCGCTCGACGTTCCGCTCTCCTTTTCGGGAACGGCGAAAACACGGGCGTTTATAGGCACGGTGGCGGGGATTTATACTACCGATTCCCTTTGTGAAAAGATTGCAGCAACCGACCCCGAAATCTCGCTTTATACCGAGATTATTAACACGGGCAAGGACATAACCTATATTTTCGCCTGCTGTGCTAAGGAAGACGCCGAAAGGGCGGAGGCGGTTTTGCGTTCTCTTTCCTTTGCAAGACCCGCGCAGATAACCTCTAAGCTGCCGAGAGACAAAATAGCCTCTAAGGAACAGCGTGCGGATAATTGCCGCAGGGAGATTGAAAAATCCCTTGCGAGGATTAAGGAAATATCCGAAAGCCGATACGAAATTGAAAACCTTGCGGATTATTGCAGAGGCCGTGCAGAAAGCTTCCGCGCGGGCGGCGAGATAGGAAAGACCGCGCACACGGTGCTTATAAAGGGCTATGTAGCCGAGCGGGACATACCCTACCTTGAAAAGGAGCTTAAAAAGCAGTTCACGGTGGTGCTTGAGGTTGAGGACGCAAACGAGGAGTTAGCCCCGGTACAGCTCCAAAACAACGCCTTTGCGCGGCCTGCCGAAACCCTTGTTAAAATGTATTCCTTGCCGGGTTCCCGCGATATTGACCCCTCGCCGATTACGGGATTTTTCTACTACCTGTTTTTCGGAATGATGTTTTCGGACGCGGGGTACGGGCTTATAATGATAATCGCAACAACCCTTGCGCTTAAAAAGTTCAAGCTTTCAAGGTCGATGCGGCAGAATATGCGGCTGTTCCAGTACTGCGGCGTTTCAACCTTTTTGTGGGGACTTGTATACGGCAGCTTTTTCGGCGACAGTATCGCAGTTATAAGCGAAAAGTTTTTCGGGCACAAGGTAGCTTTACCCGCCCTTATAGACCCTATGAACGGCGACGCAGTAACCCTGCTTATATTAAGCCTTGCGCTGGGTCTTATTGAAATTATCGCGGGGCTTTGCGCTAAGTTTGTCACTTTAATGAAAAACGGCGACAGGGCGGGCGCCTTCTTTGACGCGGGACTCTGGATTACCACCCTTACGGGAATAGCGGTTATGGCTTTGGGCTTTGTTACGGTTCCGATAATCAAAAACATAGGTATTGTTATGGCTTTGGTTTCGGTTGTGGGTCTTATATTGACTCAAGGAAGAGACAAGAAAAACCCGATTTTACGGCTGTTTTCGGGTATCGCCTCGCTTTACGATATTACAAGCTACGTAAGCGATCTGCTTTCTTTCTCGCGTCTTATGGCGCTGGGGCTTACCACCTCGGCAATGAGCGCGGTGTTCAATATGTTAAGCGCTATGGGCGGAAAAACAATCTGGGGATTTTTATTGCTTATTATCGTTTTCCCGCTCGGTCATGCGATTAACTTCGGGCTGAATGTCTTAGGCGCCTATGTTCATACGCTGAGACTTCAGTATGTCGAGCTGTTCTCGAAATTCTACGAGGGCGGCGGCAGAGAATTTAAGCCTTTTTCATTCAAATCAAAATACACCGATTTGAATGTGCAAAATATTAAGGAGGAAAATTAAAATGACATTAGGAACTGTTTTGGCGCTTATAGGCGCCGCATTGGCAACAATTTTAGCAGGTATCGGCTCTGCAAAGGGCGTAGGTATGGCGTGCGAGGTAGGTATGGGAGTACTTGCTGAGGATTCTTCAAAATTCGGTAAAATGCTGGTTTTAGAGCTTCTTCCGGGTACACAGGGTCTCTACGGCTTCATAGTTTCCTTTATCGTGCTGACCAAAATCGGCGTGTTCGGCGGTTCTGCGGACCTTGCTACCTGGCAGGGAGGAATGATTCTCGCCGCATGTCTGCCTATCGCTATCGGCGGACTTATGTCGGGCATAGCACAGGGCAAGGCGGCCGTTGCGGGCATTTCGCTTTTCGCTAAGGACGACAGCGCCTTCCCGAAGGCTCTTGTTTCCATAACGCTGGTTGAGATTTATGCTCTGCTCGCCTTCCTCGTTTCATTCCTTACCGTTATTCTTCTCTAAGGTGATAAAAATGACCTCAAGTGAAAAAATACTTGCCGCCATAATTTCCGAGGCAGGTGGCAATGCCGAGGAAATAATTGCCGCCGCCGAAAAAAAGGCGGAGGGAATTATTTCTGAAAGAGCGGAGGAGGCGCAAAGGCAGGCGCAGGAAATAACCGCCGCCGCCGAAAAAAAGTCCGCGCTTATTAAAAGCACGGGCGAATCGTCGGCACAGCTTATTCTGCGCGACGCGGCGCTCTCAAAAAAGCGTGAGCTTATCGAAAAGGCACTTACCGGTGTTATCGTCAGCATAAATAATTATGACGATAAGACCTATTTCGATTGCCTTTTAAGGCTCGTTAAAAAGAACTCTATGAGCGGCAATGGCGAAATGCTCCTTTCCGCACGTGACCTTTCCCGCGAAAAGGACGGCTTTGTTAAGGCTCTTAAAGAACAGGCTATAACACTAAGCGATACCCCTGCCGATATTAACGGCGGTTTTATCCTTAAATACGGCGATATTATAATTAACTGCGAGCTGTCGGCGGTAATGCGCGAAAAGCGCGACGAGATAACCGACGCCGTAAACACAGCCCTTTTCGGCTGAAAAACATTTTGAGAAGGTGAAAATATGGCGGTTAGATCCGTCGGCTTCGCGATAGGAAATTTAAGGGCGAGGGAAAACAGGCTTTTAAAAGCCGCCGACTTAAATTCGCTTTCAGCCGCAAAATCCACCGACGAGCTTGCTAAAATGCTTACCGACAAGGGGATAGGCTCGTCAGACACTAATGACGTGCCGCGCCTTTTAAGCGAGGAAACCGAAAAGCTTTGGGAGTATATTACCGAAAACGCACCCGATATGGTGGCTTTCGCGCCCTTCCTTTATGAAAACGATTTCCATAATTTTAAGGCGGTGCTTAAAGGGGTTGTGCGCGGGGCGGATTATTCCTCTCTGCTTATTCTTCCCGCCACGGTAGAGGTTGCTTTGCTTGAACGCGCGGTAAAGGAAAAGCGGTTTGATTTACTGCCCCAATTTATGCGTGCTCCTGCAGAGGAGGCTTATTCTGTTTTTACGGGGACGGGGGACAGCCAGCTTGCCGACTGCATATTAGACGCGGGACTGATGACCGCACAGCTTAAAAAAGCCAAGGAAATCGGAAACGCGGTTATTTTAAGGCTCGTTACCGTGACCGTTTTTTATAACAATATGAAGGCGGCTTTGCGCGGGGCAAAGGCGAATAAATCCGCCGCCTTTTTAGATACCGCCCTTACAGAAACAGGCGTTGTTTCCAAAAAGGCTATGGTTTCGGCGGCGCTTTCGGGCGAGGAAAAGCTTTTGGAGCTTATGTCTAAGGCTGTAGAGCTTGGCGGTGTGGACGCGGCGGAGGCTTACAGGCGCTCACCCGCCGAGTTTGAAAAATTCGTTGATGACCGCATTATAACGGCGGCGAAAAAATGCAAATACATCACGGTGGGAATAGAGCCGATTGTGGGCTATATGCTGGCAAGAAAGGCGGAAATCACCGACCTTCGCATAATTTACAGCGGAATTAAAACAGGTCAGCCGACCGAAAAAACAAGGGAAAGGCTGCGTGAGCTTTATGGTTAAAACAGCAGTTTTGGGCGATACCGAAAGCATTAAGGGCTTTGCGGCGGTAGGGCTTGATATTTACCCCTGCGACCGCGACGGTGACGCCGAGGAAATTTTTTCCCGCATTGTTTCGGCGGGCTACGGCGTGATTTTCGTGACCGAGCGTTTGGTGCCTCTGCTTAAACGGCAGATAGATAAGACCGACAAACAGCTTACCCCCTCCGTTGTGCCGATTATCGGCGTTTCGGGCAATAACGGCGCAGGTACGGCGGCGCTTAAGGCGGCGGTCGAAAAGGCAGTCGGCTCGGATATAATTTTTAACAAATAGCTGATAATGCTGTCAGCGAAAAAGGAGAATAAAGAATGACCGAAGGAACAATAACCAAGGTTGCGGGTCCTCTTGTAATAGCCGAGGGTATGCGGGACGCCGATATGTTCGACGTTGTGCGCGTATCGGATAAAAGGCTTATCGGCGAGATTATTGAAATGCACGGCGATAAGGCCTCCATTCAGGTTTACGAGGAAACGGCGGGCTTAGGACCGGGCGAAAAGGTCGTGTCCACGGGAAAGCCCTTGAGCGTTGAGTTAGGACCCGGGCTTATCGGCTCGATTTTTGACGGAATACAGCGCCCACTTGCCGAAATTATGAAGGTAAGCGGTACAAATCTTCAAAGAGGCGTTGAGGTTCCCGCCCTTCCGAGGGATAAAAAGTGGCATTTCACCCCCGAAAAAAAGGTGGGAGACACCGTAAAGGGCGGCGATACGGTAGGTACCGTGCAGGAAACCGCTATTGTAAGCCACAAAATAATGCTGCCCAACAAAATGACGGGCAAAATAGTTGAGATTGCCGAGGGCGATTTCACGGTTGAGGACACCGTTTACAAGGTAGAGACCGAAAAGGGAATAGCAGAGCTTACCCTTATGCAGTCCTGGCCTGTGCGTGTGGGCAGACCCTATAAGCGTAAATTGTCGCCTGATATTCCGCTTGTTACGGGTCAGCGCGTAATAGATACCCTTTTCCCGATTGCAAAGGGCGGCGTTGCGGCGGTACCCGGACCCTTCGGCTCGGGCAAAACCGTTGTTCAGCATCAGCTTGCAAAGTGGGCGGCGGCTGATATAATTGTTTATATCGGCTGCGGCGAGCGCGGTAACGAAATGACCGACGTTTTAAACGAATTCCCCGAGCTTAAGGATCCGAGAACCGGCAACTCACTTATGGAGCGCACGGTGCTTATCGCAAATACCTCGGATATGCCTGTTGCGGCGCGCGAGGCTTCGATTTATACGGGTATTACGATTGCCGAGTATTTCCGCGATATGGGCTATACCGTAGCATTAATGGCGGACTCCACCTCCCGCTGGGCGGAGGCTCTGCGTGAAATGTCGGGCAGACTTG
>JBJEOD010000351.1:0-6180 GCA_051880535.1 Acutalibacteraceae bacterium
CCTTTAGGCAAGGGAGGCAAAATCTCACAGAACCCCAATATTTAGAATAGAACCTCCGTTTCGTTAAATCAAGTATTACAGGCGGTCAGCAGAGATTAATTATAGGCATTATTCCGTTTTTTTCAATATCTATAACTGCATAGCTTTTACGGGAATCGCGGGGCTGGGCGCAGGAGCCGGGATTCACAACATATATTCCGTCCTCATATAATATTTGTGAGGTGTGGGTGTGACCGTAAAGGGCTATGTCACATCCGCTTGCTTTCGCGGTTTTTATAAGATTTTCAAGCCCGTGCTTTACGCCGAGGGTGTGACCGTGTGTGTAAAAGATTTTTTTGCCGCCGACGGTCTCTATTCCGGAGGACGGGTAGAGCGAAAAATAGTCGCAGTTGCCGCTTACAATGTAAAAGCTTTTGTCGGGAAACAGGGCTTGCATATCCTCAATGTCGGCGGTTACGTCCCCTAAAAAGAAGACGTGGTGCGACTGCGGCTGAGAAGAGAGTATTCTTTCAACCGTGCTTTTGTTTCTGTGCGAATCCGAAATAACCGTAATTCTCATATCTTCACCTATTCTATAATTAATGGGTAATTCATATTATTAAGTATACCAGCAAACGGGGGAGTTTTCAATGAATAATAACGAAATCGACAAGCAAAGGCTGATGGACGCGGCGGTTTCCGCCTCAGGCGGAAAAATTGATAAAAAGAGCCTTTCGGGCGCGATGCAGGGGAAAAACATAGAACCGCTTTTAAACAGGCTTTCTGCCGAGGACAGGGAAAAGCTTGACCGCGTTATGTCTGACAAAAAAAGTATGGAGGCGGTGCTTAACAGTCCCAAGGCTCAGGCGCTTTTAAAGAGCTTTTTAAAGGGCGGGGGTAAGAATGGATGATTTAGGCGCTAAGCTTGCCGAGCTTTTAAA
The DNA here is from genome assembly GCA_051880535.1 of Acutalibacteraceae bacterium. GTDB lineage: Bacteria > Bacillota > Clostridia > Oscillospirales > Acutalibacteraceae > UBA737. The sequence continues at coordinate 921 of JBJEOD010000351.1, forward strand.
CGACCCTGAAAGTATGAACCGAGTGCGGCAGATGGCGGAGAATATTTTGGGAGAAAGCGGCGGCGGAGAGCCGCCTGCTCCCGACCCGCCGACCGACCTGTCGGGTATAGGCGAAATGCTGGGCGGGGGAGAGCTGCAATCCATAATGTCGCTTATATCCAAAATGAAGTCCGCATCTGACGACTCAAGGGTACAGCTTATTTCAGCTCTGCGTCCCCATTTAAGCGAGGAACGCAAAAAGCGTGCGGACACCGCGATTAAAATATTAAAGCTGCTTGATATGCTTCCGCTTATTAAAGACAGCGGGCTTATGAATATACTGTAGGGTGAGAATATGAACGAAAACGAATTTATGCGCCGCCGCGAAGAGGCGGTTGAACAAATGAGGGAAATGAACTCCCGCGCGGCACCCGCGGGAGCGGGTCAGTCTATGCCGCCAGTTCCGCCCTTTGTTAAGGTACAGGGAAACAGGCAGAATCGTTATAATAACCCACAGCCGTCAAGACAGCAGGCGGCAAGACAGCAGAACGGGGGACAGCCCGTACAGCTACCTGTGGGGAGCGCCGCGCCGCAGATAAACCCGCCGCAGCAGGCGCAGCTCAACGAGACAAAAAACGGCGGACTCTTAAGCGGTCTTAATCTGCCTTTTTTGGATATGCTTACAAATGACGGAGACGCGTCGCTGATAATAGGATTACTGCTTATTCTTATGAGCGAAAAGGCGGATAAAAAGCTGCTTTTCGCCTTGGTCTATATTTTGCTATGAAAAGGAAAAATAATGTTTTTAAGGATAAATTTTCTTGCAAAAATGTCATTATGTAAACCTGGACAACCTTTAAAGTTATCCAACTTATCCACCGACATATTAACATTTTAAAGGTTAATTGAACGTAAAATCGGGCTTTTTGAGCTTTTTTCGGTGGATAACTATGTTGATAAGTTGAATAAATGTTTATTCACCGTAAAATGAATAAAAAAATTATGTTAAGTATTCGACAAAATGCGACACCGATTATTTTCGTTTCATTGCTTTAAGCTTAAGCTTGGTTTCCTTGGAAATTCTGTGCGATTCGACAGACTTTTGTATCGCCTTATTAAAGGTGAAATCGTCAAGCCTGCATACCTTCAGAAAAGCAAAGGTCTTTTCGGGATATTTAGCTAAAGCTGTTGCGATACACCACGCCGCGCCCATTTTGTAGTAATAGCCGTCGTTTTCGGCGGTGTTTATAATGTCGAGAACGCGGTCGATGTAGTCATCGGTAAGATAATGGCTCATAAGCATTATCACGGCTATACGCATATAATAGGTCTCGCCCGAGGCTATGTATGTTAGAAGATATTTATAAACCTCGTCTCTCGCCTTTTCGCACTGCTTAAAGCTTTGGCACAAAATATCGCAGGTACACCAGTTGTCAACATAAGCCGCCGCGCGGTCGAAAAAGCCCCAAAGATAGTTTATATCGCCCTTCATTCTTCCTAATACATAGGAATAAAGCAGCGACATCTCAATGCTTGAAAAATCGCATTTTTCCAAAAATTCCTCCGCGTTGCCGCCCTTGTGTATTTCGGCGGCGATTTTTCTAAGCGTAGGAAGTCTTACCCCTAAAAGCGGCAGGGAGGAGCCGTTTATAAGTCTTGAAGAAAATTCGCGGTACTTTTGCTCCGATTCTTCCTCCAAAGTGTTTTTTATTTTCTCAATATCCATTTTACACACCCTCATACAGTATAGCACATCGGGCAGAAAAAAACACTTTATTTTTGATATAAAATGTAGTATTATATAAAAAGCAAGACTTTAGGCGAGGTTATAAAATGAAAAGAACAAAATTAAAGGACAGGAAGCTGCCGGATTACACCCGCGGCGAGGAAATTTTTAATATGGTCTCTCACATAGTCGGGGGCGCGTTCGGAATAGTCGCGCTTGTTACCTGTGTGGTTAAGGCGTTTTTAAACGGCGACCCGTATCAGATTGTCAGCGCCTTTGTTTACGGCTTTTCGATGATTTTGCTGTATACAATGTCGAGCGTATATCACGGCTTAAAGCCCGAAACGCCCAAAAAGGTAATGCAGATAATCGACCATTGCACCGTCTTTATACTTATAGCGGGAACCTATACCCCTTGCGCTCTCTGCGCACTCAGAAAGGAAAGCACGCCGCTGGGCTGGACTGTCTTCGGCATAGTCTGGGGAGTTTCTGCCTTAGGCATCACCCTTAACGCAATCGACCTTAAAAAATACAACGTATTTTCTATTATCTGCTATCTGGCGCTCGGCTGGTGCATAATATTTACGGGTAAAAGCGCGATAAACGCAATAGGCTTTCCCGGCTTTTGGTGGCTTCTGGCGGGTGGAATTTCCTACACGGTCGGCGCGGTGCTTTACGGAATAGCGGGCAGGAGCGTACATCGTTATATGCATTCGGTTTTCCATATTTTTGTGGTTTTAGGCAGTATTTTGCAGTATTTCTGCATATTGCTTTATATTTTAGTATAGGAGAGAATTAAAATGAAGGATTATGTTATTATCACTGATTCGTGCTGTGATTTGACTGCAAAGCTTGCAGAGAGTGCGGAGCTTACGGTTATTCCGTTGCTTGTTTCAATGGAGGGGAAGGATTATTATAACTACCTCGACGGCAGGGAAATCGCCTCGGGCGCGTTTTATGACAAGCTGAGAGCAGGCTCAACTGCCACCACTGCGGCAATTAACCCCGACGTTTTCACCACGGTTTTTGAGGAAACCCTACAGCAGGGCAAGGATATACTATACCTCGGCTTTTCCTCGGGACTCAGCAGTACCTACCACGCAAGCACCCTTGCGGCGGAGGAACTGTCGGCAAAGTATCCCGACAGCAAAATCTACTGTGTGGATACCCTTGCCGCTTCAATGGGTCAGGGGCTTCTCGTTTACTTAGCCGCACAGAAAAAGCAGGACGGAGCGACTATTGAAGAGGTGCGCGACTTTGTCGAGCAGAATAAGCTCAACCTTTGCCATTGGTTTACCGTGGACGACCTCAATCACCTTAAACGAGGAGGCAGGGTCTCTGCGGCGACAGCGCTTGTGGGCACAATGCTTAATATCAAGCCGGTTCTTCACGTTGACGACGAGGGGCATCTGATAAACGTGGGCAAGGCACGCGGAAGAAAGGCGTCTATCGAAAGCCTTTTTAATCATATGAAGGAAAGTGCGATAAATCCGTCCGAGCAGACCGTCTTTATAAGCCACGGCGACTGCGAGCAGGACGCTCTCACCCTTAAAAATATTGTGGAGAAGGAGCTTTCTCCTAAGGAAATTCATATAAACACTATAGGTCCGGTTATCGGCGCACACTCGGGTCCGGGTACCCTTGCTCTCTTCTTCTTAGGCGATAAAAGATAATTCGTTTAAAAGGGGAGTAATTAATGAATAATGAGGAGCTTCAAGTCATTTATCTGACATACAAGAAAAAGATTAAGGTATACTCGTGGATTTCCGCGGTTTTATTAATTATTCTTTTGTGTCTGCCTATCAGCATTTTAATTAAAATACCTCTTGCCGTATTGGTGTTTCTTGCCGCTCTTATAATTTCGGGAACGAGCGCCAAGAAAAAGTATCTTGACCCCGTATTGTCCGAAAGGTTAGATCCGCAATCCTATTTATCCCTTATTTACGCGACAAACAATATTAATAAATACGCGCTGGACGAGATTATCTGTGCCTTTCTTTTATACGATTACGAAAAGGCGGCGAGCATCTGCCTTTTAAAGCTTGCCGACCCGAAATGCAAGGCTTACAAATTATATTATATGGCGTATCTTGCACGGATTTATTTCGATACGGGTGAATACGATAAGCTCAACGAAATCCGCGAAAAATTCAGAACCGAAACCGCCGCTAAAAGAAACGGACAGGCAATACGGAACAACTTCAAGCTTTTTACATTTTATGACCTGTATTTTGAGGGCAAATACGAGGAGTGCCGCAGGCTTTATGAGCTGTTATACAAGGACCCTAAATTCTGCCAGACAAGGCTTAACAGGCTGATGGTCGCTTATTCCCTCGCCCTTGTCACGCTGAAGGCAGGTGATACGGATAAGGCTAAGGCGCTTTTCAGCCGTATTGCAGGCGAGGCGCCTCACCTTAATTTAGGCATAATTGCAAGCGATTATCTTTCCGCACTCGAAAACGGCACGGAATATAGCCCCGTGCCAAAGAATACCGAGCCTGACAGCGATTTTAAGCTGCCTTTGCCGCCTAAGAATCCAAATACCAAACGCTCTGTGGTAGTCTTAGTCATTTGCATCGCGGTTATTGCCGCCTTGGCGGCGTGGGGAGCCTTTACCTCCTCTCCTAAGGAGCCGTTCCGCGCTATTGCCATGCACGAAAGCATTTCTGAGCTTTGCGGCACTATTGCCATAGAGGGAACCGATGATATGCTTGCGGTTTACAGTTCACAAAACGGTGCGCTTTATGCCGCTTATTTAAAGGGTAACGGCGACGGAAAATATACATACAAGCTTTCCTCAGAGGAGCTTGAAAGCGGCTATAAATACACAATCTGCTCTGCTGGCAGCGACCTTAAGCTCACCTTTGAGCTCTTTGACGATACATTCAGTCTGCCTGACGAATACTGTGTGGCTATTGAGCTTGACGACAGCGGGAAAACGCGCTGCTTCTGCTTAACCTCAGTTGAGGAACGGGATACCCTTTTTGATTCGACAGGTCAGACAGCCTACGGCTTGGAGGATTTTTTTGAATAAGTCCGAAATATGATGTAGGTGTAATTGAAAAAAGGAGTTAAACAGGTGAACGATGATTATAAAATAATATTTAAAGCCGATCAATACGGTCCGAGGATGCATAAATCGTACCTTACGGCTCTGGAAAATAATTTTACCGAAGCAATAAAAAACGAGCTTAGAAAGCATAAGCACGCCTGCGGCGAATACACAGCCTTTTTTAGAATTTTAAACAAAAAGAATCCTAAAACAACCGATAAACGTATTCTGTTATTTCTATGCAATTCAATAAGCGGCTTTGTGACAGATAAAAACGGTATGATGGTAATTTTTTTGCAGATCGAATTTTTATCTGATAATATGGTTGAGGATTCTGAGGACAAAAGATGTAAATGGATAGATGTCTCGGAGGATATTTCAGAATATTCCCCGCAATTTAAAATACGGGAATGCAATACATTGCCCTCCGAGGTTGAATTTGAGGAGCAGTCGCGCCGAGCGGCGGAAAAATTCATCAAAAGCTTTAACAGCTTTCGCTCTCC
>JBJEOD010000352.1:0-6176 GCA_051880535.1 Acutalibacteraceae bacterium
GTCAGACTGTTCAACTTGGGCGGTCAAGGTGTTCAGTTTTTCGCGGAATACTCATATAATACTTAAAATTTGATTCAACAATCAAATCGATTAATTGGGAATCCTCAGATAGAGAAAGCTTGTAGCATTTATTTTTTTTAAATATATCTGAAACAATACGGAAAAGGTCCATTTTTTTCAAATCCGACCAATCAGCATACATTTTCCCATTTTCACATAAAAAATCACCAAGGTATATTTCTTCATCCAAAATTGAAACACTGTTTTTTATGATACTGCTCATCTTATCTGCTAAACTATAAAATCTTGTTTTTTCTTTTAATGAAACAGTTGAGTTGATTCCACCGTCCCAAAAATCATCGCTTGTTATAAAAATAGGTGAATTATTATTATATATATTTTTACTGAATTTGTTTTCCAAAATTTTTTTATCTATAATTTGCATTAAATTTGCTCCTTGCAGGACAGAGAGCCGTCCCACGTCCTCTGGTTTCAACTTTTTCAAATATGTTTTCCATTTTAAGTCCTCCGGTCTATTACCTCATAATTCTTTGATGCAGTATTTTACAGGATATAGCAGGACAGGAGAGCAACAGCCTATATCCTATTTTTTAATAATATAAAAGCTATAACTTGTAAAACAACTCCTAATATAAACAACTCAAATTTAAAACCATAAACCCTGTTTCGGTCAAAATTAATTGCATTTGTTAAAAATAATATGATAGTTCCGTTCCCGATAAATAAACATATTAAACTGAATATTAGCCTCAATAGTGTTAATTCATTGTGAAATACACAAATGGCAAATATGTAAAGTAATGTAACCGCCATACATTCAAAAAACATACTAATATTAAAAATTTTATTCACTGCATAAGTCTCCCTAAAAGCCAAACATTAAGCCATAGCCTCACTGCAATTACCAGACCGGGACAGAGGCGGTTCTCTGTTCTGTTTGTCTGGGCATAATTTATAACCGAACATATTTTATCAATAATCTATCGTTTTGTCAAGAAGACAGAGAACCGTCCCCTGTCTAATAGTCCCCTGTCTAATATAATTACACAAACAGAAATTAAAGACTTCCTTGCCTAGAAAGGGGCTGTCTCGGAAAATCCTTGACGGAGGCGGTTTTCAAAAAACCGAATATATCCCTCCACCGCCGTTCGGCGGTCCCCCTCCCTTTAGGCAAGGGAGGCATTATGTGAAATTTCATTAATGTGACTGACTTTAAAAAATGGCTATTCCTCTTCGCTTTCCTGTGTCTCGGAGGTTTCCTCTTCTTCATTAATCGCGTCCCTGCCGCCGTCGGTAACGGTCACCGCGTCAAAATCCGTGCGGAACAGCATATCCGAATTGTCCTCGGCGTCATCAATCGGCTGTCTTCCCCTTGCCAGCCTCATAATCAGAAGAACAATAAGCACTACCGCAAACAACGCCGCAAATAATAGTCCGACTACAACTGTTTTAGCATTGGCGGAAAGCGACTTGAAGCGCTCTGCAAAGCCAGCGCCTTCGGGGAGTGCTCCCTCGCTTACAGCCACTAATTTAAACTCGGGCGCTCTTTGAAGCACGTTTTCCTTGCTGTCGTACCGATATGTGCGGAAGCCGCCATCATAGAAGCAGTAAACATAGTAGAAATCGGAAAGCTCCTCGTCTCTTGAAGCGAAAGCCTTAACCTCGAAATTCCCGATTTTGGTAAATGTATCGTAATATCCGTCGGACGCGGTGTTGCCCTCGGGAATATCGGCAAAAATGTAGGTCTTATCGCCGAAAACGGCGTATTTAAGCTTTTCAAAGGAGGCTCCGTCCTTGCTCAACAGATAAGGAGCGTAAGTGTCGCTGTCAGCCGCCTTTAAATAGTAAATCGTGTAATTGGAGTCCGCGTCCTTAGCGACCGCAACCTCTGCTCCGTTATATTCCGCCGCCGCCGCGGTAAAGCCCGTGGGGAGAGCGATTCCCGAAATATCCGCCGCGACGGTATAAGCCGCGCCGTCTACGGTTGTTTCATAAGGGTTAACCTCAGGCTCGTCGGAGGTATCAGGCTCTGAGGAAGAGGTGTCCCCCTCCTCGGCGCGGGTTATCGTGATTGTATAGGTCTTCTGAGCACCCGAAGCCGCTGTTACCGTAACTGTACGGGTGTTCTTGCCGACCTTAAGCGCCGATTCGCCCGAAACCGCAACCTTTGCGGCGCTGTCTGCCGCAGTTGCGTAAACCTTTACGTCGGTAACGTCGTTAGCCACGCTCGCGGTATAAGAGGTTTTAGAGGCGGAAAACTTAGGCGAAAGCGTACCCTTGCTTAAGGAAAGGGATTTTAAATCGGCGTTGTCCGATTTAGCCGCATCGGAAACGGTCATTGTAGCGGATGAGCCGTCAAATGGCTTTTCAGCGTCGGTAGCGTACATACCGTTGGTAACCTGAATCGCACTTGAACCTGCGGCAATAGCCGTAAATTTGAGCGAAAAGGATTGCTTTGCCGTTCCGCTGGGTGCCGCGACAACCGATACCGAGCCCGCACCGCCTGAGGCGCTTTCGCCGCTCTCAAAGCGCAAAACCTCTGCGTTATAGCTTACGGAAAACTGCACCGCATACATAGCCTCGCCCGCGTTAACCGTAACCGTAACCGTGACAGAATCATTTACCTTAGGTTTATTGTTGCTGAATGAAATAGTAGAGCCTGCCGCCGAAGCCGTAAACGCCAAACAGCTTAACAGCACCCCGACAGTAATCAGCAATGTAATGATTTTTTTAATAGCTTTATTCATTATTATCCCCTTCTCGCCGTTTATTTAATATAATCAGGAAAGACTTATTATCCCAAGCAAATGCCGCTGTATATTTGCAAGGTCGATAAGTGAAATCTTGCCGTCTTTATTTGTATCCGCTCCCGTAAATCTATCGCCTGTAAGCGTGATTATACCCAATAAATGCCTTTGCACATTTGCAAGGTCTATTAAGGTGATTTTCCCGTCGCCGTTAGTGTCGCCGCACATAACGGTGACAACAGGGTTCTGCGGCTCGGACGGGGCAGCTCCCCCGCCCGAATCAACATAAAGCGTGCACGCCTTCTCAGCCTGAATGTCTATCACATAATCGCGGGTATAGCCCGTCTGCGATTTAACGGTCAATTTTACCGTATTATTGCCCGACTTGAGCTGATAGCTCGCCGCGCCCGCATAGGAGGCGCCGTCAGGCACCGTTACCTTTACGGTCGTATCGCCCGAAGTCTTTAAATCATAGCTGTATGTAAACCTATCAAAGGATGGGGTAAGTCCCGAAACCGATATTGAGCTGAAATAATAATTGTTAAGACTGTTTGTTTTTGCAGGAAGTGCGGACACAGCCGACGGCATATCCTTATAAACGGGTATTAAAAAATCAAGCTCCGCCGTTTTAAGGTCGGCATAGGTTTTTGAGACGTGATTTCCCGAGGATGCGGCGTTATGCACCGCGGTTGCGTACTGATGCCAAATTCTGTCGGGCTCCTTAATATTGTAATTCATATAGAAATACGTGTTCTGTCCCGCGCTTACATAGTTGTTGCCGCAAAACTCGGCACCCTCGATTATCGCCTTTGAACGGGTATTCCACCCTCTGCTCTTAGCATAAGCAAGCCCGTTTACGGTCGGATTTTCGCCGTTCGCCTGAATATTAAAGAAGTTGTAATATCCCTTGTAGTCGCCGTAGGTTCCCGAGATAAGCCCCGACGCACCGTTTACGCCCTGCTCCTGAATTATCGTTCCAGCAAGGATATAGGGATTTACTCCCGACGCCTTTGCCGCCGCCATTATCACCTTAATGTAGGAGCCGCCGTAGGCGGTATCGTTGGGATCGCTGTAGCCCTTTTCAAGGAAGGTGCCGCTGACGATTTTTTTAAGCCCCTCCTCGGTCTGGCGCGTAGGGTCGTAATTCTGCTGCATAAAGGTGTAAATATAATTTACGTTAAGGAAGCTGCGCGGGTCCATATAATATTTTATTACCTCGCGCGAGACATAATACCAGCGTCCGCTTTCCATAGAAACCCATGTGTCGCTGTTCCAGTCGTATGACCCCTTATCCATAGAGCGCCAGGAAAGGCTCGTTACGTCGGAGACCTTCCTTACAAGCTCAAGCTCCACCGCCTTATCAAAGGTCATATCAATATTATCGGCGTAAAACCTCCAATTCGGGTAAATCGCGTGCAGCTCACGAAGATAGCCGCGGTAGCTTTCGGGAAAGGCGGCCAGCTGTTCTTCAAAGCTCATATCCGTCTGTACGGGAACCTCCCTTATAAAATCGCTTCGGATATATCCCGTAATATCGTTATAGGTGACGTTAAACCAGATGTAGCCGTCATCACCCTGCTTTTCACCGTTTTTTGTAAGCCAGACATAAGAAAGCTTGCCGAGGCTGTTGCTTTTTGTTGTCGCGTCCTCGCGGATATTTACATCGCTTGCGTCAAGATAATACGCAACATTCGCCGCAAGAACCCCAAAGGTACTGCCGAACGCCGCTGAAAACAGTATTATAACCGATAAAAAAACACAGGTTAATCTGCATACTCTGCTCATAGCCGTTTCTCCTTAGGCTGAAATACCAATATACTCCTTAATTATATATTTTTCGGTTTATTATGTCAACCTTTTATGATAAAAAATATTCCAAAAGCTCGAATACCGTCGAAAAGGCAACATGTTAAATTTCTGTTAAATTTGTTAAAACACCGTTCATAATCATATGAAATTAATATGCTACCCTTTGTTATGAGGAGGGAAAGCAATGCCTCAGACAATTTTTAAAAGATACGAAAATAAATATATACTAAACGAGAGCGAATACCGCGCCTTACTTAAAGCAATCGAAAAATACACCGTTCCGGACAGGTACGGGAAAAGCACCGTATGCAGTATTTATTACGACACGCCCGACAGGCGGCTTATAAGAGCCTCGATTGAAAAGCCGATTTACAAGGAAAAGCTGAGGCTTCGCTCCTACGGCATTCCGGGAGAGGATTCCGACTGCTTTCTGGAGCTTAAAAAGAAGTACAAAGGGGTTGTCTATAAACGGCGTATAGCCGCCCCGTATTCCGACGGTCTTGCCTATATGGAGGGCAACAGCGGAATAATCCCGCCCTCGCAGATTAAAAATGAAATAGAATACTTTAAAAAATATTACGGCGCGCTCTCGCCGTCGGTCGATATTTTTTACAGCCGTCTTGCCTTTTACGACGCCGCCGACCCAAACGTGCGCCTGACCTTTGACAGCAATATTCTTTACCGCGATTACGAGCCGGACCTGAAAAACGGGATTTACGGCGAACGGGTTCTGCAAAATGGGCTGTACCTTATGGAGCTTAAAACTGCGGGGGCGATGCCGCTCTGGACGGCGGAAATACTGACGCGCCTTAAAATATACCCGTCCTCATTTTCAAAATACGGTACTGCGTACAAAAATATTCTTAATAAAAAATTGCAAATAGGAGGAGATAGCTGTGCTTAATTCTGTTTTTTCAAGTGTAATGACCTCGGGGATAACCCCGAAAGCCTTTGCGGTATGCACCGCGGTATCGCTTTTATGCGGACTGATTTTATCCCTTTCCCATATGTTCAGGAATCCGTCCTCTAAAAGCTTTGCAGTCACAACCGCCCTACTGCCCGTGATAGTTCAGGTGGTAATAATGTTGGTAAACGGCAATCTCGGCACGGGAATTGCCGTTGCGGGAGCCTTTTCGCTGGTGCGTTTCCGCTCAGCCCCCGGCAGTGCGAGGGAAATTTTAAGCATTTTTACCGCTATGGCGGCGGGGCTTGCAACGGGAGTCGGCTATATCGGAATAGCGGTTATATTCACCGTGATTCTCTGCCTTGCCAACATTATTTACACCGCGACCGGCTTCGGAGAAATGGTCGGCTTTGAGCGGGAGCTTAAAATCACCGTCCCCGAGGACCTTAACTACACAGATATGTTCGAGGATTTATTTAAGGAGCACACCTCGTACCATCGGCTTAAAAGCGTAAAAACCTCTAATATGGGAAGTCTGTATAAGCTGACCTATTCCCTGCGGCTTAAAAATCCGCAGAGCGAGAAGGAGCTTATCGACGGTATGCGCTGCCGCAACGGAAATCTTGAAATAGTCTGCTGCTGCCGCGCCGCAAATGAGGAGCTGTAGTAAAATGAAAAAAATATATATGCTTATT
>JBJEOD010000353.1:0-6169 GCA_051880535.1 Acutalibacteraceae bacterium
ACAGTATAATCATAGGTTTTCATTCCTGCCGGTTCAAAGAATATATCTTTGTGCGAAACTGCTGTATAACACATTGCAGCTTTACCATTAGAGAACGATTCAACCGCTGTCCAATGGGTCGGGTTTGTTGACTTATCCACATTAATCATATCAATAAATACCTGGTGTGCATCAATATAAGCCTGATTTCCGCGCAGATTAAGCTTTGGCTTGCCATTTGAGATCTTAATTACATCTTCACCGACACTGAGCGGGAAAATCCAATCATCTTCCATTGCAAGACCATAAATCCCGTTTTGCGAATCAGTCATCTTCTTTGCAACGCGGCGAAGTGTTGCCCATGTCCAATTTCCTTCTTCAAAATACTGCGCCGGAGTTTTTTCGCCGGCACGCTCAAACATAGCAGTGTTAAAAAACAAAACATAGATCGGAACTTCGATAACAACACAATATTTTTTGCCGTTATATGAACAGTTGTTGTTCATTAATGCGTCACTAAGTGCCGGATGATCGTAAATATAATCGTCAATCGGTATTGTCAGGCCCTTGGCAGCACGCAAAGGATAATCCTGATATGTCGAATAAACCCAATCCGGAGACTGTCCTGATGTAATCAGACTCAGAAGTTTTTCGTTTCTTGCAAGGTTAGAAGCAGTTAATACCGTAACCTTTGTAACTTCCGGATAGACCGTCTTCATTTGTTCTACTGCCTGCTTAAATTCCTCGTCATCAGGAAATGGTGTGAAAACGCGAACCTCTCCTTTAATGCCTTTGCGATTGGGGAACGCAACATCCATTTCCTCTGCAGAAAGAGTATTTGCATTTGAAACCCAACCATCCTTACTAACCGAACCAATGGTGCCTGTCTGAGTGGAAACAGCATCAAGTGCACCGCTTCCGGCGCTTTCGCTTACATTAGTGCTGACTTTTCCTCCGCTGGTAGTAACCTCACCTTCCGTGCGGTTGGATGTGGTTGTTTCGGTAACGGTGGTGGTTTGCTGACACGCAGTAAGAGACATAACAAACATCGCCAGTGCCAAAATAATACAAATTGTTTTTTTCATATTTTTTCATCCTTTCATATTGTTACGGGAAATACCCGCATAAACCAAACTTATCCTACAATTCCGGTTCGTTCCAGACTCTCGGTGAAAAATCGCTGTCCAAACAGGAATATTAATATTAACGGAGCAATGCAAAGCAGAGTTCCGGACTGTATCAGAACAAACAGATAAGCAGGATTCTCCATGCTTTCCATTGTTGCGGACAGCGTATTATGCACGGAATAGAGGTAGGTTGCCACAGTGTTTCTTGAAATGTTCAAAAAAGACTGTGAAAAATAATCGTTCCAATTCCAGACAAATGAAAGCATAAACACAGTGACAAATGCCGGAACTGCATTAGGTGCCATAATTCTAAAATATGTATTTACGGCATTACTGCCGTCAATACAGGCAGCGTCATCAAGTTCGTGCGGAAGCCCTCGGAAAAACTGACAAAAAATATAAATAAATAGTCCGGATCGAATCCCCATTCCGAAAAGTGCCTGTATTATAAACGGAAAAGGTGTATTAAGTAAATTAATGCTTCCCGAACCTCCGAACATCTGAATAAGCTGTGATATACCGGGCAGTGAAAAGAATTTGAATTGCAAGAATGTTTGCATAATAAAGGTTTGCGGCGGTACAATTATTGTAAATATCAAACATCCGAACAAAAAATTCTTTCCCCTAAACCTAAAACGCCCGAAAGCATATCCTGCCCATGCGCAAATAAAAGTCTGCAATACAGCACAAGACAAACTGATTATCACCGTGATTCTCATCATATCGCTAAAATCTATTGATGAAATAAACTCTTTAAAATTGTCAAGCGTGTAATGTCTGGTAATCCATATTATCGACGGATCGTTCAAATCAGCCTGATCACGAAATGCCGTTACAAACATAAATATAAAGGGATATACAATGGTAAATGCCAGTCCGAACAAAACAATGAATCTGAACACATTCAACAACATTTCGGGTATACTTTTCAAATGTCGTTTTCTACTCAGAACCGAGGTTGCCTGTTTCATTTGTATCCCTCCTTATTTTTCCACATAAAACACTCTTTTTGAAATAATCAGTCCGGATATCCCTACAACCACCAAAACCAGCAGGAAGTAGGCCATTGATAAAACCGTTGCCTGAGAATACATGACATTATGAAAATATTCGTTAATTTCTCCTATTACTTCATTGGTAGGAAGTGTAAAGCTATCGATTGAAGCATAGACAAAATTCAAAATTAAGAATGGTGAAAGCATTGGAAAAGTAACTCGCCAAAAGCTTTGCCACGGAGATGCTCCCTCTACACTGCACACCTCGTAATATGTCTTAGGAATTGACTGCATTCCGCCTACAAAAAGCAGAATCTGAATACCCGATTGCCAAATAAGATCAAGAATTGAGGAAACGGCGTTGCTTATCATATTAATCGCCGATACCGGCATGCCCATCTGCATAAGTGTTTCTTCAATCACTATTCCCTGAAAAATTGTAGCCTCTGCACTGCTTTCAACAGAATTAAGCAGTAAATCACCTTTAAACACCTGCATAAGGACACCTGAAGATACAATAATCGGCAATGCCATTAACGCACGGCAAAAACCGCGTCCGGGAAAGGGTTTGTTAAGTAATACAGCAACAATAAGACTGAAAATCACGATAAGTACTGCATCCCGCAGAGTGCTTCCGATACTTCCCAGCAACATTCGAATATGTGCCGAGCTTTCAAACAGTACTTCCTTAAATACTTTAAATCCCACATAAGTGTAGCTGACACCGGTTTCTTCAATTCTCATATCGAAAAACATCTGATACAGTGCTTCAAAAAACGGAACAAAGAAAAAAGCTATCAAACCGATAAGCCACGGCAACAGAAAACCGTATGCCACGGAATTTCGGCGCTGTTCTATTGTTTTACCGAAAAAAAAGTGTGTAATTCGTCGAAAACCATTATTCAAGTCTGTCACCCGCTTTCACCACTTGATATGATTCCGAAGGAATTGTTTTTCCATTCAGAGTAAGATCGTTTTTTGAAGTATTTACAACAATCCGAATTCCGTTGGCATATTCCGACACCGTCAAATCCTTCTGTATCTGTGAATAAGAGACCATTTGTGTCCCGTAAACCGGTAGTAAGGCATCAGAAACCGTAGAATAGATTTTTATGATACTTTCCTTACACTCGTTAAAGCTTGCTGCATAAAGATCGCGAGCGTCTGTTTTATCAAGCTCGGAATATGGAGACGCTGTCACCATGAATGCCGGTGCCGAACCGTTTCTGATTGCGCGCAGTGCCGATTGATTTATATCTCCCGAAAAATTTATAGCCGAAGATGAGTAGTGTATTATACCTGAAAGAACCATTTGTAAAAAAGGAACAGTATCATCAGAAATATTGTAATGTGAAGAATCGTCAGGCAAATATAAAATACTGTCAGCAATACTCCACGCACTGAATACCGGTGCTTCTAAAAGAATATTATGCTTTTCTGATAAAAGCTCTAACGATTTATTTAAAATATTGGCGGTTAAAGTAATTCCGTTATCCGATTTCTTTCCATGATCGCAATAGGTGCCCATTGCTAACGATGCAGGACAAATACCTTCAATTTTCTTTTTTGTAAGATCCTTTTCAAGCTGCTTGGCAGCCTTAAAAACATTTTGTGGTTTTAGCAATCTTGCGTAGGTCGCATTCTTATCTTCAACAGCCGCAGCCAACGAGTATTTCGGAAGGCTGATCGTATCCAAAAGTAAATCGGAGGAAGAACTGAAAAATCGATTTACACCGTTTCCGTTGCGGGTAAAGGTCGTTAATTCAACCTGTGGATAAACATTAATGCCTTTTTTCTCCTGGAACTGTGAGAGTTGTGAAACATTACCCAAACTTCGATCAATTTGTAATTTATTATTTATTTTACCAAAAGCATATCCGTCAGAAGACAGTCCCTGCATACGTATTTCAAAACTGCTGATACCGTTTTCCGAAAGTAACGAAATCATATTTTCGGCATCTGAAAGCGTGGTCAGCGCACGTAGCGAACGATATGGAATACCGAGGAAATTCTTCTTCACACGAACACCCATAATGCAATCAAGATAAAGCGGAATATCGCTATTAACATTGGTTTCTGCATTCGGAAACAAAAGCTCACGGCAGTTCTCTGCCATTTGCGAAATGCCGTTATCCTCACCGTTACTAAAGCAATAGCACAGACAAAAGCGTTCTGTGTCCTGCGGTGAATTTGAAACAATTAAACGTGACTTTGCCGCATAAGTACGGTCAAGCATAGTCTCGGTAGCTGTTTCGCGATATAAAAATGTAAAATATGCGTAATTACTGCCGGTTTCCCGTCCCGCAATATTAGAAGTAAGCGTACCGCCGATATATCCTTCTGTTGCCAGTGCAAAGATTGTTGAAAAACCGGTGCCGTATTTCTTTGCAATTCCAAATCCCGGAATCAGCACCGGTTGCGACGATACAGGACGGCTTGCGCTGACTTTTGAACGGTCTCCGTACAGAACATCCAGTTCCAGACGGTTATCTGTCGATTTACCGTTGTTGAAATTAATTGTTGTTCCACATCCGTCGGGTAGCATTATATACCCATCTTCATCAACCGTACCGGCACCGAAAAAAGGATTGATTGTAAAACTAATCAGACGGTTATATGATAATTCCTTAATCTTATCGGTTTCAACTGATGTATACAAACGGTTTCCGTCAATTTCATATTCCACCGGAATATCAAACCCAAGATCTTTAAAGTGGTAAACACATATCAGTTTTTCATTTCTTTTAAAAAGTTCTGTATAACTTCCGTCAGTAGCCGCACAGCCTGCAAAGCTTGCTGTTTCAGCCACTACATTTTTACCGGAATATGTTACTAAAACTTGTGACATAACGCGTTCTTTATTAACGCCGAAAGATATCTTGTCTTCTGTTTCGTCCGCAGGGTTCGAGAACCACCTATTACCACTCGAAAGATCAGTGAGAACAAATCGACCTGATGTCTGCATTTCTAAACGAAGATGGCCATTTTCCAGTATTGCAGCGTCGGTTACAGGTGTTCCGAAATCCGCAGCTTGTTCCGCTGCAGTAAATAAAGACACATCATGCACTGCAATTAGAAGTATTGTTATTAACAAACAAATTGCCTTAATATACGCTGAATGCTTCACACGGCTTTCCTCCTTTTAAATGCTAAAAAATCAAAACATTTTTCGTATCTCCGTAAATATCTGGGCGGCAAAACTGACAACCTGCTGCAACAATGACCATAAAAGAATTGCCATGAAAATCATTAAAAGCATTCCGAAAACAATTAGTATCATGCAAATCAACGAGGTTTTAAATGACATTTCATTTACTTCCCGCATTCCGCCCCAAAGTAAGGCAAATGACCAGATTAACATGATAACCTGAAGAACAGTAAGATATGTCTGTTCTTCAAGCGTAACGCAGTTGCTTAAAATCGTATACAGCCCGCAACTGATTATATACGGAATCAGTGAAACAGCAGAAACTACAATCAAATCAGTGATTTTTGCACTACTGTCCATAAGATTTGTAACAAGCCAAGCACTGGAAATCCACAAAATGAAAAGACCGAATGTCTTTCCCATCTGGAGCCAGACATTAAAGCTGCTCAAATCGTTTTCGTTGAAAATAAAGCCTGAAAGGCACCATTGACAAGTGGAAACTAAAAACCAGACAACCGTAATTCCAAATGAAAGTATCAGTGTTTTTTTGCAATCGGTATTTCGTGCAAGCTGAAGTCCGCCCTCGCAAGGGTGGAACAATGTGTATCTTACCTTTCCGGAAATATTCATTTTGCTCGGGTCTACAAATTTTGCGCCACGTCCTTTTAGATAATTATCAAGGACAAGAAGGAATACAAACCCGCACAGCAAAGCAATTGCAATAACAGGAAAAATTTTCTGCATTTTGCGGCTACGATCCATGCCAAACGCATAAGAATAGCTTTCCCTATCATTTCCAAGGCGAAACTCCTTCATAGCAGAAGCGTAATCTCCCTCTGCAAGATACTGCTTTCCTAATCCGATATGTGCTAAAAGAAGTGCACCGTTACGCTCACTTACCTGTTTCCAGATAGGTGCAG